>NZ_JASMRH010000020.1:0-55906 GCF_041431385.1 Flavobacterium sp. Arc2
TCCGAGAAAAAGATTTAATTTTGAAACACCAAATTATATGTTTAACCAAAAAGTTGCATTAGTAACTTGAATCCAGCACTTTATAAATTTGATTCCTAAGACACTTAAACAAATAAGCCTTAACATTACTAACTTCGGCTGCAGAATTCTTATATTTTAAAATATTTAAAAAAGTATCGTGAATACAATCTTCAACCTCTGACTCGTTTAAAAAACGTTTACCAAAATTGTACAACATTTGATAATGAAAACTATAAATAGTTTGAAATGCACTGGAATCTCCCTTAATAAATAAAGCCCATAATTTACTATGAGCTTTGTTACTTGATTCATTATGAGAATTTAAAGATTTTTCCATTAACTATTTAGAACGTTTTTTTATCAGTTTAATCTATCAAAGATACAATTCATTAGCTCAAAACACTGATTTCTGTAAGTAAAACATGGCTTTGGTTTCATATTATATTCATCTAACAAAAAAACTGACTATAATTAAATAATTCTCATAATTAAAGAAATGAATTATCAAAATGCTTAAATATTGCTATTGGAAATATATATATTTATACTGGTGAATAAAAAGACCATTATAGAATTGCTTTATATAAATAAATATACCAATTAAAAAAAGAGCTAAATGAATAAATAAACTACTATAATAACGATAGAATCAATTCAAATTTATACAAAATGAGCCCGACACAATATCGAGCTCATTATTATCAAAATCACTTATAAATTTGTCCAAACCTACGGGTTCAGTCTCATAAAACATGATTCGCTTTTACATTTCACAGTCTATTTTTGATGTATTATTTATTGGACAACCATCCTTGCGGATTCGTGTAAGTCGTGTTTTGTAACAATAGAAATTTGATTACCGTTTTACCCGTATCTCCGTTTGTTCTCACTCTTCCTAGACTTTGTTTAATACTTACTTTATCTCCTTTACTCACAGACACCGAACTTAAGTTTTGATAGATGGTGAAATAATCCCCGTGCTGTATCATCACTGCTTTATTTACCGGTGACAGCACCATAACACTAGCTACTTCTCCACCAAAAACCGCTCTGGCCGTAGCACCTTCATTCGTAGTGATTTCGACTCCACTATTATGAATTACTAAGGTATTATATATTGGGTGTGCTTGATCTCCATATCCTAATGATATAAATCCTTTCTCTACCGGCCAAGGAAGGCTTCCTCTGTTTGCTTTAAAACTATCTGCAATCAATTTGTCTTCTGGCGTAAGCTCAATTCTGGAAGAAGATACTGGTGCCTTAGCAACTGCAGCAGCAACCTCTTTTGGCGTCGCATTTGGTTTTTCTGCTAATGCTTTTGCTCTTGCTTTCTCTAATGCCGCTTTTCTATTTGCTTCAGCAATCGCTTCTCTAATCAAGCGGTCAATTTGTTTATCAATTGTTTTAGACTCGCGCTGTTTTTTTCGAATGTCAGATACGATTCTATTTTTATCTTTCTTAATCGAATTCACCAGTTTTTCCTGCTCCTCTTTTTCTTTTACAAGCGTCTCTTTTTCTTTCTTGTTTTCGACTAGCAGTTTTTGTTTGGCTACTTTTTGAATTTTTAATTTATCGTTATAATTAACCAGTTGGGTTGACTTGGTTTTTATTTCTTCTCCTTGATTTTTTCTAAAGCTGGTGTATTGTTTTAAATACTGCGCTCTTTTATAAGCCTGTAAAAAGTTTTCAGCAGATAAGATAAACATCGCCCTACTTTGCTCTGAACGGCTTTTATAAGATTTTACGATCATCTTAGCATAATCTTCTTTGAGAACCAAAAGCTCTTTGTTGAGTTTGTTGATTTTCATCTGATTAATGTACATGTCATTGGCCAAAAGCTTAGTTTGCTTTTCGGTAGTATTGATCAAGGTTTCTTTTAGTCTGATCTTGTTTTTTTGGATCAAAAACACATTCATCGCCGATTTTTCCTTTGATTTAACGTTTTGCAACATCTTCTCATTTTCTCTAATCTCCTTTTGGATTTCGGCTTTTCGTTTTTCTAACTTTTCTTGTTGCGAAGACTGACTCCACATCATAGAAGTCATGCACATAAACAGTAGGCTAAGGAGAAATTTTGGCATCGTAAAAATATATTTTTGCAAATTTACTTAATTATAATTTTATTGTAACCATTTGGAACACTATATGGAAAAGAAAGTTCCTCATTAAACGTAATATTATTGTAATCTAAATCAATTACTGATTTCCCTTTGGGCTGAAACGTATTAATTACCACACTACCCGGCAACATTGCTTCTTTGTATTCCTTGATGTCTGCATAAGCAACCTGAATCATTCTGCCTTCAGCTGTTTGTGTGATTTCTTGTTTTTGCACACTAAAATTTGCTGCGTTGATATAGAATGTTTTTTTTGTATTGCCATTTGCTAAGTCATCTAATCGATACAACTGATCGAATAACGATTCTTTGTACTTTCCTTTCGACAAATCATCCAAGGCTTCCCCTAACAACATGTTTTGAATTTTATTAAAATCTAAATCAGTTCCTAGCCATTGGCTCAAAGCGCTAAAATCACCTTCAAAATAAGTACCTTTTATTTTTTCATAATAACTCACTGATGTTGGTGTAATGCTTGCTTTTGCCATTGTAATTCCAAGAAAACGAATGCTCACTAGAATCTGCTCGTCTTTCTTAATTCTAATTTCGGCGGTAACATTCTGTGACTGTCTATCATCAGAATATTTAGCATTAGCCTTAATATATAATGTAGAAAAATCACTTTTATTGTTGTAGTGATTCGCTATTATTTTACTCGATTTTAAATAGGTAACCGGAACGGTTGCTTCTGTCACAATCGCTTTCGACTTGCACGAAAATAATAGGACAACTGCCAGTAATGCTAAAAATTTATTCATTTTATTTTTATTTTTTTAATAATTGATTGGCTTTGGAAAAATAGAATTCTTTTTTCTTCACATCTCCTAATCCATTGTAAGCTTCACCAAGTTGTATGTTGAAGTTTATTTCTAATGCGTTGTCGTCTATCAGGTAATCCAATCCCATCTCCAACACTTCTTTTGCTTTTTTAAATTGAGCCAATTGATTGTATGCTAAACCAGAATAGTAATAAAACTGTGGCTGTGCAGGAAAGACATCTACCATATCCATGGCTTTTTTTGCTACTTTAGAAAAGGCCTTAGTTTCTGTGTACGCTTGAAGCAAAAGTAAATTTGTTTCAATATCAGTCTCCGTGCTTTTAGCATTCGCTTTTTCGTAATATCCACTGGCTTTATCCCACTGTTTCTTATTTTGATAAAACTTCCCTATTTCCTTAGACACATTCACTTCTGGATCATTATCAAAATAGCCAATCGCTTTTTCTAAATCAGGAGCAAATTGCGGATTTGCATTTACATAAAGCAAGAATTCATTCAGAATCCGATGTTTAATTTTTGAATCTATTTTGGCACTAGCCAAAGCAATATTCATTGCATTTACAGCTTTTTCTCCTTCATTATTCTCTAAATGGTACTTGAATAAACTCACTTGTGCCCATTCAGATGTTGGTATTGCTGTTTCCAATTTTCGTGCCGTTTCCAACACTTTATCCGTTTCATTGTTTTTAGAGTACAGATAAATCAGCGAAATGTAATTGGATTCCTCTTTGGGGTACTTGCTAATTTGATCAATTAAATTGGTGATTTCAGTATTCTGATATTTCCCCTGAGATAAAATTTGCATTTTGTACGACTCTCGACGATCTGACTTTCCAGACGATTCATTGAGTTCATTGATCAAATCTAATGCTTTATCAAATTGACTAGTGCTCATGTAAAGCGAGGTTAGATCTTCTTTAAATTTAGCATCAAAAGGGATGAGTTTGTTAATCGTTTTTATGGCGTTGACATAGTCTTTCGTCTGATAATCGACATCATACATTCCTACCCAAAACCATTTGTTTGTAGGATCGATTTGCGTGGCATGTTCAAAGGAACTATAGGCATTTTTATAGTCTTTTAAGGCTAAGTAATTTTTCCCTAATTCAAAATGAATGGTAGCATTCTGAGGTTCGATTTTTAAACATTGCTCCAAAGCCAGAATTGCCTTGTCGTAGTTTTCGATCCCTTTTTGCTTTAAGGACTCATAAAAATAATCCTGGAATTTGTCACTATTTGACTTTATTCCTTCTGGTTCCGTTTGTGCCAATAGCAATGCCGAATTGCTTAGCAAAACAAAAAATAGAATCCATAAAGCCGATTTTTTCATTGACTTATTTAATAAACTACCTCGGGACAGAGCCCACAAGGTATTAGTGAAATAGTAGCCACCGATTTTAAAAAAAATAATCCGTCACTCAAGACCAAAGGTCGAACAGACAAACTAATCTGTGGCAAAAATCGAAGCATCCCTTCTAGGAAACAAATAAAGGTAGTACAACGAAATAGCATTTTTGCGTTCCGGTTAGAAAACGGGAACGCAAAAAATAATTATTATTCTAATACCGAATAATCCCCAATGCTTATACTGGTAAAATCACCATCAAAACGAACATGATTTCCAATCATCGCATTGTCTAACTTAGCATTACTGATGTGTGCATGTGTTTGAATTAAACTGTTTGTAATCACACTTCCTGTAACGTGACTTCCCTTTCCTAAAGAAACATTAGGTCCTACAGTTGAGTTTATTAAAAACACATCTTCTCCGATATAACAAGGTGGAATAATTGTTGAGTTGTCTATTCTAACATTTACAGCCACTAATGCTGCCTCTTCTTTCTGTAAAAAGCCTAACATTCTGGAATTGGTTTCTACAGTTACATTTTTATTTCCGCAGTCCATCCACTCGTCTACATTACCCGTTTTAAAGACTTTTCCTTTGGCCATCATTGCTTTAATCCCATCATTAATTTGGTACTCTCCACCATTTTGAATGTTGTTGTCTAAAACATTTTGAAGTTCCTCTTTTAAAACCCCTACCTCTTTAAAGTAATAGATACCAATAACGGCTAAATCGCTTACAAATTCTTGTGGTTTTTCAACTAGTTCGACAATTTCATTCGCCTCATTTAGTTTTACCACACCATAGGCTTCTGGTTGATCTACTTGTTTTACCCAAATAACAGCGTCTGCTTCAGGATCAAGATCAAAATCAGCTCTGATAAGTGTATCTGCATAAGCAATTACTGCTGGTCCAGAAAGTGATTCTTTGGCACACATAATAGCATGACCTGTTCCTAACGGCTCAAGTTGACGATAAATAGAGGCTTTAGCACCTAAGCTTTCTGCCAATTCTTCTAAACTTTTTACAAGATCATCTCCAAAGAAAGCTGGATCTCCTAATATGAAAGCAACTTCGTCAATAGGTTCGTCCAGGATTTTAGCGATGTCTTCCACTAATCGGTGTACGATTGGTTTTCCAGCAATAGGAATCAATGGTTTTGGAATAGTTAAAGTATGAGGGCGAAGGCGAGAACCACGTCCTGCCATTGGTACTATTATTTTCATTTTTTGTTTTTATTTAAACGCAAAGTTCGCAAAGAATTTTCGCAAAGTTCGCTAAGTTTATTGTTGCTTTTTTTTTGACCACAAAGATCGCAAGGTTTTACGCAAAGATTGCTATGCTCTGTATATTTCAAATAGCAACTCGATTAAGCGCTGACTGAAAACAGAACACTGAGAACTACTTCACTCCCGTACTTCCGAATCCGCCTTCTCCACGAGAGGTTTCAGATAACTCCTGAACTTCAATCCAGTCTGCGCGTTCGTGTTTAGCGATAATTAGTTGTGCAATACGTTCTCCGTTTTGGATTACAAAAGCTTCATTGGATAAATTTACTAAAATCACACCAATTTCACCACGATAATCGGCGTCAACTGTTCCGGGGCTATTTAATACTGTAATTCCGTTTTTGAAAGCTAGTCCGCTTCTTGGTCGTACTTGTGCTTCGTAGCCTATCGGTAATTCGATAAAAAGACCCGTTTTAATCACTGCGCGTCCTAAAGCTTGCAAGGTTACAGCTTCTGTGAGGTTTGCTCTTAAATCCATTCCTGCCGAGGCTATAGTCTCATAATTAGGCAAGGCATGTTGTGATCTATTGATAATGTTTATTTTCATTTTTTTTGTTTTAATTCAATAATAGGATTTGACTTGTTCTGCTATTCAAAGATACTAGCCCTGATAGTAGCGGCATCCTTTTCCTGACTTTTTAGGAAAGAAAAGATATAGCGAATAGCAGGAAATAGCTCCTAATTATTTTTATTTTTTTATAATTTTCATCAATGTTTCTTTTTCGTTATGATATATGAAATAAAGAAACACGATTAGTAAACCCACACCAACATAATAATTCTCCCTGAAACCGTAAAAGGATACCGCTGAAAAAGCTATGGATAGTGAGAGATACCCTCCTATTTTTTTTAAGTCGTAAGGAATGGGATAATATTTGTTTCCCAGGTAATAGGAAATAATCATCATACTTCCATAAGCTGCAATTGTTGCTATTGCGGAACCGTAATAACTCATTGTAGGAATCAGTAAAAAGTTGAGCACTAAAGTAATTATGGCACCTACTATGGAAATATAAGCTCCGATGTACGTCTTGTCAATTAACTTGTACCAAACGGAAAGGTTAGTGTAAATTCCCAAAAAGAAATTAGCCAGAATAATCAACGGCACTACTTTCATCGCTTCCCAATAAGAGCTATCGCGAATCATTAATAATTTAAAAAGATCCGCAAAAACGATTACCGACAGTAATATAAAAGATCCGAAGATGACAAAATATTTAGTCACCATTGCATAAGTGTGTGGCGCATTTTTATCAGACGAATGGCTAAAAAAGAAGGGTTCTATTCCTAAAGTATAAGCAGTTCTATACAAAACCATGAACAGTCCTAATTTATAACAGGCAGAATAAACTCCTACCTCTGATTCAGCAATATTAGCTGGTAACAAATTTGCCAAAAGAATCTTATCGAACTGTTCATTAATGGCAAAGGCAATTCCCGCCACCATAATAGGCATTCCATACCGCATCATTCGTTTCCACAAATCAGCATCGAACTTCCAATTCAAGTACACATAATCTGGAGATAACACGACAAAGGTTAGTAGACTCGCTATAATATTTGCTAAAAATATATACCCTATTTGAAAATTATCTACATAAATAGAACGCAAAAAACCATGGGGATTTGCTTCAATTAACATGGGAATATACAGTAAAAAAACTACGCTCAGAATCAGGTTAACCAATACATTTCCAATTTTTATTGCCGCATAAACCATGGGTTTCTGATTGACTCTTAATTTTGAAAATGGGATAATAACTAAGGCATCTAATGCCAAAATCCAAATCGTATAGCCTATATACTGGGAATCGATTCCGGACCAGGTTGCTAAAGAACTCCTAAATAAGAGGGCAATAAATAAAAATATTATGGTACTCCAAAAAATAGAAACCATAGACGTTTCTACCACTGATTTTTTATTAGATTCCTTGTTATAAAATCTAAAAAAAGCAGTCTCCATGCCATAGGCTAGAATAACATTAAAAAATATCATCCAGGCAAAAATAACAGATACTTTACCGTACTCCGCTTTTGGAAGCAAATCGGTATAAAGCGGAACTAACAAAAAACTGAACATTCTCGGTAAAACTGTAGCGAGTCCGTATATGGCTGTCTGTTTAAAAAGTTTTTTATATAATCCCAAAATGGTACGTCTTATTAATATTTAGAGCACAAAAATAACTATTTCTTTGGTTTAATCCCTGATGGATTAGGAATCATTGGTCTTTCTTTTATTGCCTTGATCTTATAAAAAAAAGTTTTATCATTTTTACTATATTCCAATACCGCCTCGGTTGATTGTAATTCAAATTTGGGTTGGGTTATACTGGGTGCTTTATTTCCGTATTCTTTGAGTGGGTCGCTGTCTAAAACCAAATCATAACTGGCTGGAAACTGGTTGAAATGCGCCTTAAAAGTATATTTGTCTTCTTTTTCTAGTTTCGCTTCTTGATTTTTGAAATAGACCTTATCTAAAATAATTCCTTCTTGCAAAGGTATATTGAACTCAATATAAAAATCGATTCCATTTGGGACTTGACCTTCTACGCTATTCGTTTTTTGGTAATACGCCGCTACTATTTCTTGTGGAAATTTCATTTGATTATCCTGTTTAGAGGCACAAAAAGAAAGGCTACAAGAAATCAACACTAACAACGCTATTTTTATAGTAGAACCCATTGTAAAATGATTTAAGATAACCCTTCTCTATCGAGAATTTTAACGAAGTGAAAGCCTTTTGGACCATAGCCCTGATTGTAATAAAAACGATGCGCCGTGAAGTTTCCTGTAAAAGCATCGAGAACGATCATGGTGCAGCCTTCTTCCTTAGCTTTTACATCAATGTAATCTGTCATCATTTTGCCTAGTCCTTTAGAACGATGCTCTGGATGAACGATAAAATTATCAATCTCAATGTATTTACCCGACCATAATTTTGTTCCGGTCCAAAAACCAGTTACAGCAACACTAATGTCGTTTTCAATAACTACAAGCTGCTTGTAGTTATGAGGAACCATTTCTTTGAGATAGGATTCATATTTTTCTAACGTAAAGGCTGGATAAAGAAACCGCATCAATTCAAAATTGTTAAGCATTTCGGCTACGGTGGTAAGTTCTTGTGTTTTCAATGGAGAATGGTTTATAAAACTATAAAAATAGTGAAAAAATAAAGTGGTTAATAAACCCGACAATTAAAGTTGTCATAAATATTTAATGACACTATGAGGAAAAGCAATGTACTTCTAAATTAAGAATCTTAATTTGTCCTAGTCTCATGAGTAAGATTCGCTGTAATTAATTTATTTTCAGTAGCATGCTATAATCAACCTTTACAAATGCTAAACTATTTATGAAAACAGCACGAACAAAAATTGCAAATTAGCTTTTGACTACACCAATAATTGTTAAGTTTATAAAGCTTAGTTTCGATATCATCTGAGAATAGAATATTGTCTGTAACCCTCTCTTTGTATTTGTTGTCAGCTTTCATTTGCGAAGCGACTCCAGACACAGTTTTAAAAAAAAACTGTTGCATAAAAAAAGCCTCGCGATAGCGAAGCTTTTGTATATTATTATGAACAAATACTATCCATTCAACGCTTCTGCTCCACCAACGATTTCAAGGATCTCGTTAGTAATTGAAGCTTGACGTGCTTTATTGTAAGTCAATTTCAATTGATTTCTCAACTCAGTTGCATTATCAGTTGCTTTATGCATAGCAGTCATACGAGCACCATGTTCTGAAGCAAATGAATCTCTAATTCCTTTGTATAATTGTGTTTTCAATGATTTTGGAATCAAAGTCAAAACAATTTCTTCCTTAGATGGTTCAAAAATATAATCACTAGTTGAAACCGTCAAATCAGATTTTATTGGTGCCAGCGGTAAAAACTGTTCAACTTGAACGATTTGAGTAGCTGCATTTTTAAATTGATTGTAAATCAATTCAATTTTATCATATTCTCCACAAAGGAACTTCTCAGTTAACGTGTCTGCTATTAAAGCTACATTATCAAAAGTTAAGTCATCAAAAACTGCACTTTGATTGTCAATTACAGTATTAGTTTTAACCAAAACATCATTTCCTTTTTTACCTACTGCAAAAATATCTACTTGTTTTCCTGCATAAAATCCAGAACGGGTTTTAGCTGCCTTAATTACATTCGAATTAAATGCACCACATAAACCTCTATTTGAAGTAATAGCAACAACCAATACCTTTTTAATTTCACGTTGTGTAGTAAACTCTGCACCTGTTCCACCTTCTAGTGTAGAGGAAAGATTTTGTAATAATTCCGTTAATTTTTCGGCATAAGGGCGCATGGCTGTAATTGCATCTTGTGCTTTCTTTAGCTTTGCTGCAGAAACCATTTTCATCGCGGATGTGATTTGCATCGTAGATGAAACGGAAGTAATTCTATTACGGATTTCCTTTAAATTTGCCATTTATTTTTTTCTATTATGAATTATAAATTTTGAATTTTAAATTACAAAAAGACTGGCTTTTCATAATCTAAAATTCAAAACTTAAAATAACTTCTAGTTATATTTTGCTGAAATTTCTTTTGCTACAGTTTGGATTACATCTGTAATTTCATCTGTAAGTTTCCCTGCTTTCAAAGCATCTAGAGTTGCTCTGTGTTTATTGTTAAGGAATTCCAAGAAATCTTTCTCAAATTCTTTTACTTTATTCACAGGAACATTTCTCAATAGGTTTTTTGAACCAGCGTATATAATCGCAACTTGATCTTCTACTGTATAAGGATCATTCAAACCTTGTTTCAAGATCTCAACGTTTCTTCTACCTTTTTCAATTACGTTTAAAGTAACTGCATCTAAGTCAGAACCAAATTTAGCAAACGCTTCCAATTCACGGAATTGTGCTTGATCTAGTTTCAAAGTACCTGCTACTTTTTTCATTGATTTAATTTGTGCATTTCCTCCAACACGAGATACCGAGATACCTACGTTGATCGCTGGACGCACCCCAGAGTTAAACAAATCTCCATCAAGGAAAATTTGACCATCTGTAATCGAAATTACATTTGTTGGGATATATGCAGAAACGTCACCAGCTTGAGTTTCGATAATTGGTAGCGCCGTTAATGAACCACCACCTTTTACGATTGGTTTCAATGAATCTGGTAAGTCATTCATGTTTTTAGCAATTCCATCATCAGCAATTACTTTACAAGCACGCTCTAATAAACGACTGTGTAAGTAAAATACATCTCCAGGATATGCTTCACGTCCCGGTGGTCTTCTTAATAAAAGAGAAACCTCACGGTAAGCAACAGCTTGTTTAGATAAATCATCATAAACAATTAAAGCTGGACGACCAGAATCTCTAAAATATTCTCCAATTGCAGCACCTGCGAAAGGAGCATATACTTGCATCGGAGCAGGATCAGAAGCATTAGCAGCAACAATAATGGTATAAGCCATTGCTCCTTTTTCTTCTAACATTTTTGCAATTCCTGCTACAGTTGACGCTTTTTGTCCAATTGCAACATATATACAAAATACAGGTTTTCCTGCATCGTAAAATTCTTTTTGATTTAAGATAGTATCGATACAAACAGTTGATTTACCTGTTTGACGGTCACCAATAACTAGCTCACGTTGTCCACGACCAACTGGGATCATAGCATCTACTGCTTTAATTCCTGTTTGTAATGGTTCAGTTACTGGTTGACGGAAGATAACTCCTGGAGCTTTTCTTTCCAAAGGCATTTCGTATAAATCTCCACCAATTGGTCCTTTACCATCAATTGGAAAACCAAGAGTGTTAACTACACGTCCTACCATTTGCTCTCCAACTTTAAGAGAAGCAATACGTTGCGTTCTTTTTGCAATAGAACCTTCTTTGATTCCTGTTGATGGTCCTAAAAGTACCACCCCAACATTGTCTTCTTCAAGATTCAATACAATAGCTTCTAAACCATTGTCAAATTCTACTAACTCACCGTATTGAACATTCGAAAGCCCGTAAATACGAGCAATACCATCTCCAACTTGAAGTACTGTTCCTACTTCCTCTAGCGTAGCGCCAGATTCAAAACCTTCTACTTGCTTTCTTAATATTGCTGAAATTTCAGCAGGTTTGATTTCCGCCATCTTAATTTATAATTTAGACACTTAAATGTGCAATAAAACTAGTTACTTAATTCTCTTTTTAATACTTGTAATCTGTTGGCTACCGAAGCATTGTACTGCTGGTCACCTATTCTTAAAATAAACCCACCAATGATTGAAGGATCTACGTTACTTTCTATCGTAATTTTTTTATCTGATAAGCTTGCTATCTTAGCTAATACTTTAGCTTCTAAAGCCGCATCCATAGGAACCGCAGTAGTGACTTTAGCTATTTGAACACCATTCATGATATCAAATAACTTTCTATATTCTAACGCTATTGTTTCTAAAATTTCGAATCTTTTGTTTTCGAATAACAAATGAAACAAACTTTTAGTTACGCTATTAGTACTTGCAAAAACTTCCATTAAGGCATTTTCCTTAACCTCCACTTTTAAAGTAGGGTTTTGGATAAAAGTGCTCAATTCTAGGTTCCCACCTATAGTTGAAGCGATAGAATTCATATCATCACTTACTGCTTCAGCCACTCCCTTAGATTGTGCTATCTCCAGAATTGCTTTTGCATAACGAATTGCTGCTCTTGTATTTGCCATAATCTTAGTTTAACTTTACGTCACCTAACATCTTCTCAACTAATTTAGTTTGAGCTTCTTTATTAGATAATTCGTCTTTCAATAATTTTTCTGCGATATTCAATGACAAAGTAGAAACTTGTAGTTTCAATTCAGCCATAGCTGCATTTTTCTCACCTTCAATTGCTGCTTTTGCTTGCTCAATCATTTTTAGTCCTTGAACTTGAGCTTCACTTTTTGCGTCAGCAAGCATTTTCTCTTTAATTTCACGAGCATCTTTAAGCATGTTGTCACGCTCTAATCTTGCTTCTTGCAAAATACGTTGGTTATCTGCTTGTAAGTTTTGCATTTCTTTTCTTGCGTTCTCAGCAGAAAGCAAAGCATTTTTTATACCATCTTCTCTTTCATTAACTGCATCAAGAATAGGTTTCCAGGCGAATTTTTTAAGTAAAAATATTAATCCTAAAAATATTAAAACTTGCCAAACGAACAACCCTAATTCAAACTGATTTATTAATTTTTCCATATCAATGTATCTCTAAAAATATTTAATTTTTTTTAATAAAACAGCAGTCACAACCAACCGTTGCGACTACTGTTTTTTTAAGTTTTAATTAAGCTGCGAATAACGCTGCGAAACCAATACCTTCAATAAGTGCAGCTGCAATAAGCATAGCTGTTTGGATTTTTCCAGATGCTTCTGGTTGACGAGCGATAGCGTCCATTGCTGAACCACCAATTCTACCAATACCTAAAGCTGCTCCGATTACGATTAATCCTGCACCAATAAAATTCAAACCTTCCATAATATATATAATTAAAAATTAAACATTCAATTTATTAGTGCGCCTCCTCATGGTGGTGCTCTTCTACTGCTGAACCAAAATACAGCGCTGATAACAATGTGAAAATATAAGCTTGTAAGAATGCTACCAAAATCTCTAGGATAGAAAGTGCAAATGACAAACCAAATGATAAACTACTTCCTAACCAGCTTTTGAAAATAAACATTAAACCAATAATACTCATCAAAACGATATGTCCTGCAAAGATATTTGCATACAAACGAATCATTAATGAAAAAGGCTTAATTATAACTCCTAATAACTCAATAGGCGCTAATACGATACGCATTATCTTTGGTACCCCTGGCATCCAGAAAATGTGACCCCAATAGTTTCTATTAGCCGTAAGGTTAGTAATTAAAAATGTCATGATTGCTAATGCAAATGTAATCGTTAAATTACCAGTAACATTTATACCGAAAGGCATCAATCCAAAAATATTCAAGAACAATACAAAGAAAAATATAGTCAATAAATAACTCATGTATCTCTTGTAGTGTTTTTCTCCAATGTTAGGAATAGCTATTTCATCACGAATAAAAAGAACCACTGGTTCAAATATTCTTCCCCCTCCAGAAGCAATTCCGCCATTTTTAGAATAAGTCCTTGCCAAACCGGCAAATAGGAACACCATTAGAAAAGAAGCTATGAATATAGATAAAACTGTTTTTGTGATTGAGAAATCAATAGGACGCTCATTTACAGGAAAACCTGTTTTTTCGTCTTCTGTTATTTTTCCTGAAGCATCCGTTTTGTATATTTTTCCATCATGATGATTAATCGCGTAGAAATTACCGTTAGATTCGGCAACTGCTTCTCCGTGTTCAAATTTTGAAGATGAAAAGAAATGTATACCATTATCCCAAAGAATTACCGGTAAAGAGAAACCATAATGTTTTCCTTCTACCTCATCAGAGAAAAAAGTAAAGTCATGAGAGTCTAAAACGTGATGACCAATGAATGCTTTAATTTTAGATTTTACATCTGTAGGTTCAGCATGAGCTCCTTCATGGCTTAGTTCTGTTGTTTCGTGTGCAACTTCAGTGTGAACTTTTACAGAATCCACTTCAGGATTTGCAAAACTCATTAAAGGAAGACACGCTACTAAAGTCGCCATTATAAATCTAAGTGGTCTGTTTGAAATCACCATAACTGTTAAATATCTTAATTTTTTACGTTTCTGAAATTTGGTGCAAATGTACATTTTTTATTATTCTTCGAAAGAATATATAAAATTATTTTTTTCAATCCTTCCTATTTTTGCTAATCTATTGCTTTTCGTTTAATATTCGTATGGTTAAAACGGTCTCTATTAACAAAAAAAGAATAAACATCCCAAAAAAATTAATTTTCTCTATTGAATTATCATATGCTGTAACGTGCAAGATAGGTTTTAATATCAAATAACAAAATACCATTTTAATACTTGTTCCTAAAAGAAAAGACATACCTACGTTATCAAAGCTTTTTTCTTTCACTTTTAGCAAAACAATGAATATCAGAGTGGACATACCAAAAAATAATAAATAGAGCACTTCAATCGAATACTGAAATGGCGCAACATTAATTTTTAAAACGTAGAAAATGAATTTATGTAACAAATAAGCCACTATGGCTAGGAGGGTTAAATTTAGTAGAGGCTTTTGATTTTTTAAATTCATGTTGTGTTTATTTGGTCTTCAAGACACAAAGACTCGAGACTTAATTTACTTTTGTTGTTTAAAATTTTATTGAGATTTATTGATTTCGTTCACTTGTCTTATCACGTTGTATAAAGCGAGAGCGACACCAACCATGACAAGGATTTTATTGCAATATACTTTAGGATTAGGGTAATTTTCATCAAGCCAGTTACCTCCATAAGCAAACAAAAAAATGATAACCCCCATTTGAATAGGAATATTAATTAAAGCTAACCATTTGCTAGCTTGTTTTTTGTTGGGTTTCTTTTCCATCGGTTAATAAGAAATTTTCTTCATTAATCTTCATTATGCAGGATGCGCTAAAATCAGCCCCCGGTTCCACAGATAACTTTCCTACGGTCACTTCACCGTTGATACTAGCTTTAGATTTTACGTTCAGGATTTCAGCAACACGAATAGTCCCTTCAAATTTTCCTTCGATATCTGCATTTTTACAGTTAATATCACCCGTTACGCTTCCAGCAGGGCCTATTACTAATTTTCCGGTAGACTGAAAGTTTCCTATCAATTCTCCGTCAAGCCTAAAATCAGCCTGAGAAACGATATCTCCTTTTATAATTGTTCCTTCTACTATTCTATTCGTTTTTCCTAAAAGCTCCGTATAGGGCTTTGCTTTTCTATTAAACATTTTTAGTCTTTTTTTAACCCTAAATAAATATCTAGATTTTTTTTAATTTGGATTACTTTATAATTTTCATTCGTAAGAATAACCGCTGGTATTGCTATTTTAAAATCCTTATTTTCTCTTAGAATGGAACTAATATTTCTGGCATATGCTTCTGAATTTATACCGTAAATTACTATAAAATTTTCTGTATCGCTATACCCGTCTAATGAATAATTTAAATCCTGAAAGTTTGCTGCGGTCATGAATTTTTTAATCTTTTCTTCCATCGATTTTGTATCTTTTTCATCTGATACCGGCACTTTGTAGAGTACTTTCCAGTTTTTAGTATCTGTCGTTGTAAAATCTAATTGTTCTAAAAAAGGAATTTGGCTCTTCACAATTTCCTGCGCTTTTTTACCCTCTTCCGTATTTGGATAATTATCTGCCACAAACTGTAATGCGTTTTTATAAGCTACTAATCCTTTCAATTTCCCAATAGCATTCGCTTTCAAAAACTCGAATTTTGATACGATTTCATCACCAGAAAACTGACTGATTAAATCCTCCGTTTTTTCTAAAACAGATATAAACTGTCCCTCTTCATATTGTTTATATAAGGCATCATAAACTCCTTCGGGGGTGTCTTTCAAATTAGTTCCCGCTGGATTTGTATTGTTTATTATTTGAGCATAACGAGAGTCTGGAAACTGGGAATTAATCCTATCTTTCATTGCTTCCGCTTTACTGCTATTTGTTATTTGGTATATCTTGTATAGATTATACATTGTAGGAAGAATCAATTTTTCTTCTGGACTATTTTGCAATAACTGCTCTAGCTTGTTCGCCGCTAGTTCATATTCTTTGAATTTTTCCTTATAAATCACTCCAAGTTGGTAATAGGCTGTATTGCGCTCTTTCCCTATGCTATCAATTGTAGATTTCGTACTTGGAAGTTGTTTTAAATAAAAATCAGTAGTGTACTCTTCGACTATGACTATATTATTTTCTTCCTCTCTCAACTTATCACCCGTCTGTGCTGGATTACTATTCAACGTGTCTTTTGAAACCACATTCGCTTTAGCTGTTGACGAAAGTCTCCAATTGCCAACTGAACTTCTATTCCCCCATATTTTTTTGAATTCCACTTTCCCAAAAGAAACAGTCGTAGGATTGTAAAAATAGAAAACACTTGTAGTTGCATTAGATAATCCCATAGAAGGTGGTGCAAACGGTGATAAAGGATCTACATTCCCTCCGTTTTTAACAGAAACTGCAGGATCAGCAGCCATTGAATTATTATTTTTTTCTCTGTTTTCTTGCTTCTCTTTCAATTTTTCTTCTGCAATTCTTCTAGCTTCGTCCTTCTTTTTTAAGGTATCAATATAATTTTCGAAATAAGAAATTCTGCCACCTTCCGACATGGAAACAACATGTAAAATACTATCATTTCTTGTTGCAACCGATTCGTACAAAATTACTTCGTCTAAGTCTTTTCTAATTTTTTGAATGTGAACAAACTCTCTTGTCTTAAGATCAAGATTCACTAAGGTACTGTCGTAATATTTTGCTGCCATAGGATATGCAGCATTTCTAAAATACATATTCCCTATATTTCTATAATTTGACGCTACTAAATACTGGTCAGCAGTTGATTTTTTTAATGAAGTATTATAAAAATCTAATGCTTTCTTTTGATTGTCCTGTTTGTCATAAAAAACACCCATCTGATAATTTAATACATCTAGGAATGGTCTGTTTTCTCTGTCGGCAATTAATTTTCTATAGTTTTTCAAAAAGGCGGTAGTGTCCCCGTTTTGATAATCAAACAACTGTGCTCTTCTGGCTTGCGCTTGAATAACGTATTTTCTTTCTGACTTGCGATTCATACCTATCACCGCTTCGTAGTTGTAGATCGCACTGTCTTTTTTACCTAACTCTTCGTAAAGTTGCCCGAGTATAAATCGATATCTTGCTTTTTCTTTGTTTTGTTTGGTGAATTTCTCAGCTACTTTCAATTTAATCAAAGCCGAATCCTTTTCTTCTAAGTTCAAATACGCTTCAGATAGAAGAGCATTTACATTAGCGATAACCTGATTTTTAAGTTTGTGTTCCTTTAACAGATATGTCATATTATTGACAACCAAAGCGTCGTTACCCAAGCGCATATTGGTTTTTCCGCGCCAAATCTTTGCTTCATAAATCCTGCTACTATTGGGGTATTTGTATAGAATATAATTGAAGGCGTCTAATGCAGGAATAAATCTTTGATCGTAGTATCTGGCTTTACCCAAAAGTAAATAAGCTTCGTCAATTTGGAAGTTTCTTTCTCTTCCGTCGATGTTCATGGAATGCTTCTGAATGGCTTTAGTAGCCTTAGTTTCGGCCAATTCAAAATCAGCATTTTTCGGTTTTTCTTGTGTAGTAACTTCATCCGTTATTTGCATTCTTTCGATAGGCAAACGTTTCCAGAAATTATCTTTGCTATTAGCTTCTATCGCTAGAATACCTTTATCTAAGCCAATTCCTCCATTGTACAAAATATTATATTTAGTACTCAGTGCATGAGAATTTCGAGATAAAAAACTGTTGTTCCTCGTAGAACAGGCTACCAAAAAGCACAAAAAGCCTACTGGGATTGAATATTTAAATATATTGGTTTTCAAATGGTACCGTTTTTATCATTAAACTTTTTAAAAAGCTTTTTAGTATAATGACTGGTAAAAATACGTTTCTTTTTGAAATATGGAAGTTTAAACCGCGAAAAACATCTCTAGCTCCTGCAGCGTTTCAGTAGAGGTTTGAATATCTTTTACAATTTCTCCTTTATTTAAAGCTACTATTCGATCACAAACCTCTACGGTGTGTTGTAAATCATGGCTTGAAACTAAAATTGTGATCTCAGGATTTTCAGCAAGTTCCTTAATTACTTTTTTCAAACGATTAACGGTCGTAGGGTCTAAATTAGCAAAAGGTTCGTCAAGAATAACTACTTCCGGATTGCCTATCAAAGTCGCAATTATACCTACTTTTTTTTGGTTTCCTTTAGATAAGTCACGCAAGTACTTTTTGTTTTTCAGAATTTCACCATTAAAAAATTCTTCATATTTATCTAATAAAGCATCAATATCAGCCTTATTTTGACCGCGTAAATCACCAATAAAATAGAAATATTCTTCCGGTGTCAGATAGCCTATCAAGAAGCTTTCGTCAATAAATGCAGCAGTAAAAGGTTTCCAGTCTTCACTAGCGTTTACTAAAATACCATTGTTTACTATATTCCCAGTTGACGGTTGGATTAAATCCAAAAGCAAACTAAAAAAGGTTGTCTTTCCGGCACCGTTATTTCCCACAAGACCCAAACTTTGTCCTTTTGGGATTTCAAGGTTTTCGATATTTAAAACTGTAGTTCCGTTATATTTTTTTGAAAGCTGATTTACCTGTATCATTATTGTTTTATGTATTGTGATGACTCTGGAGTTATCATTACTAATTTTCTTGTTGTTTGAAACCGTTTATCGTAGCGTATTTCCTTTTAGTATAGCCTGCTGCTATTTTATTTAAAAAATAATTTCTCAGTACTAATCCAATAATCCCAATTATAGCAATTGCAATTATAGCAGCCTCAGCATTTACCAGTTTATAAATACCATAAAAAATCAAGGTGGGAATCAACATTAAAGGCAATCCTACAATCCATTGTGTCGCTCCTGTCCCCTGGTAATTCATGAACGGACTTTTCTCTAAATCAATTCTTTTTTTATTATACGAACCTGCAAATAATAAAATGGGGATATTGATCCCTAAATTATAAGTAGCACAGGCTAAATTTATGGCCAAAATTTTCCAACCAAAATAAAGATAAGGCGTACTTAAAATCGCCAAAATCACTACAGAAACAGACATTAATCCTGCCTTTGAAGCTAAATATTGTTTCATAGGGATGTTTTGTGACATCATCATTCCGTAATAATTACTGTCCCACGAAGGAACGAATTGCCCGTAATTCAACATGAATACTCCAGTCATTAAAATTCCAACCAATACAAAAAATGGAGAAATACCTTTGTAACTAGGATTTGTGTAAATCATTAAACCGTAGGCCAAGAAAATTAAAGAAATCCAAATTGTGGTTTTTGGTCTTTTGTTTCTCCAAATCATTTTAAGATCTAATTGCAAGAAGGGTGCAATCTCGCCAAAACGCTTCGTCCAACTTAAGTCAGATGTTTTTGCCTCCTCCACTTTTGACTGTAACGAACTATCCAAATAGAAATTACTTTTTAGATACTTGAAATTTAGAAAGTACAAACCCCCTAAAATCAAAATGGGGACTAAAACCAAAATGGGTTGCAGCACCAAATTATCAAGAACAACTCCTGAAAGCGTCGTTATTTTAAAAACTCCAAAATAATCTAAACCAAAAAACAGCAACCCTAAAGCTACAAAAGGAAGAAATGCTTTGATATTCTCGGCAAATTTCTTCTTAATTAAAAAGTTGGCATAGTTAACAATTAACGCTAAAAGATACATCCCAAACATCCATACAATCATAGTAACTGGATCGTAATTTCCTTCGATAATGTTGAAAATCCCAAAAGGAATAATCACTAATAGCGGAAAGATGTTATAAATTGAAGTCAGACTCTTCAATAACACAAAATGGATTACCGCTTCTTTCTTAATGGGCAATACTAATAATGGTTTGATATTCATTACCGGTAGACTTTGCATAAAAAAACGGAAAACAAGTTCTATAGCCAACCAAAAAAATACAAAACTATTCACAATAGCCAATGGTTTTTGACCTGGAAAAGTTTTTTCTAACAGTGGGTATAAAGAAACACCTAATACTAAAAAAACAAGTAAAAAATAAACCACTAAAAAACCCATCAGAATTTTAAGCCCGATACTTTTCCCCACACTTGCTGAGCGGAAGAAAGATTTCAATTCTAAATCTATAAAATGTTTGAACATAGTTTAATGGTTTAGTTTTATTGTAAGTATTTAAAAGTAAGAAAATGTTACAGTCTTTCTAATTTATATTCTGGATAAGTGGCCAATAAGTAATCTTCTGCCTTAGATGGAATAACTTTAAAGATGATGAAAATTACTATAGCCAGAAGGGCAAAAAAGAAACTTAAGCCAAGAATCCAATAGTCGTTTCCAATATACTTTTCACTATGGTAAAAAATACGAGAAAACAGGTTAATTGGAAAACTAATCAGTACTAAAAAACCCCCATATTGATTTATGATTTCTTCAAACAACCATCTTTTCTGTCCCGATTGCAGTTTTTGTTTTTGCTTTTTTTTGCTTTTGAAAATTTCATAAACTGAAAACACTATCAAAATAATAAAAAGCCCCATATAAATCCATTCGCTATAATGGCTTATTTTGAGAATGCTAAATAATACCAGCGTCGTTAAAATTGTCAACACAATCTTAGGGACTCCAAAAAAATCTTTGAAATGTTGCCAAACCAAACGATTGTATTTTTTGCTTAAAACAGCTTGACGTTTTTCGACCACATCCATAAAACCAAAAACACCAAATTTCTTGAATTCTACATTTAGGGCTTGGTCAAAAGTAAGATTAGGATTCTCTTCCCATTGTGCTTCTATCGCATTCGCCAAATGATCCACTAGTTCTGATTGTAAGTCATACCATTCCACATAATGTTGGCGAGTAAAAGTAAACAGCTGGTCTATTTGAGCGGCGGTTAGTTTCATGATTTGTGAATGTTTAGTTTTTTTTCGAATTGAATATGGTTACTCACCAATTGAAAACTTAATAAAAGATGGAATACCATTAAAGATTCAAAAATAACGAGCATTACTTGATTATTAATAGTTGTAGGCGTAGTAAAAAAAATAATTGGATATATGTAAAATAGGTACAACATTACTCTTGTTTTAAAAAGGTGGTTAAATGACGTATTTAATTTTGATTTCCAGATTCTTATGGTACTGAAAGTCAATAATAAATATCCCACAACATATAGAAATCGAACTCCTTTTTGAAATTGAGACGTCAGAAACTGCGGATTATAATATTCTTTAAGAACTAAAAAAGTAACTAAGACAGTTGTACTTATTAAAAACCCGGTAGATAATTGTTTTTTTATTAGAGCAAGCTTTTTATCTAAAATCATTTTTGGGTAGCTATTACTAATTCCTGTAAAAAATGAATTCGAAGGTTTTAATTGTGGCTCCCATCTTTTAAAAACCATTTGTACGTTTTCTTCAAATGAAAGACTATTTCCTTCTGTTAAAACCTCAATTTCTGTAGCAATATGGTCTACTAATTCGAGTTTGATATCGTCATAAACAACTCCGTTTAAAACTAAAGTTTCTTCTATCGTTGTAATTTGTTGGTTGGTTAGTTTCATAGCAAATTAGGTGAGTTGGTATTGTCTTTTTACGTTCTCGATTGTCCTCTTTTGAAGATGAATTCCTGTAATTAAAAATAAGGTTCCCACTACCCATAAACAGCAGAAAGCTAATATTAAAATTGGATGCGATTGAACCGACTCCTTAAAAGAATTTAATAGATACATTACCCAGTACAGCAATCCGAAAATTCCTGTGAAAGTACCATGACTAATATTCAACTCTAAAAAACGTTTCCCTTTAATTTTTCTATTTGTATAAAAAGAATAGAGCGCTGGAATAAAAAGTACTGCTAATAAACCGAATAAATTTTTAACAAACTTTACTGGTTCATCAAAATAAAAAGATGCCTTAAAAGCTAAAAAGGCTAACAGAATACCTAAAATAATTTTTGGGAATTTAAAATAGTCCGCAATCATTTTTAATTGTGCTCTTTTAAACTCTTTTCTTAGTATTTTGGTTCGCTCCTCTTCAATTAATTTAAACCCGTTCCTGCCAAATTTATCTTCAGCATAGTATTTTACCTGATGAAAAGTCAATTCAGGATCTTTTTTCCAGAACTCTTCCATACTTATAACCATATGATCTGTCAATTCTACTTGCAGTTCATACCATTTAATATCATGAGAGACTATATAATCAAAAACATAATCTATTTGTTCGGTGGTTAGTTTCATAGCAAGTTAGGTTAATTGGTATTGTTTTTTTACATTCTCGATTGTTTTCTTTTGAAGATGAATTGCCGTAATTGAAAATAAGATTCCTAATACCCAAATACAACAAAAGAACAATACTAACCATTGATGTTGTAGCAATTCTTCTTTCAATTGAGTAGTAATACTCATACCCAGAGACGGAAAAGAAAATACCAAAAGAGTAGGGTTTAAAGTTTCTAAAGTTAAAAAATATTTGCCTTCAATTTCTTTGCTTTTCCGCCAATAATGCACGTATAGTAAACCAACAATTGCTAAAGGACAGAATAATACCGCTAAATATTTCTGAGGACTAACGAAATAAGCTGAAAAAGTATATGCGAGATATACTAATAGAATGCTTCCAAAAATCTTAGGGAATTTCAAATATTCAGTTATCATTTTCCATTGTACTTTCCGGTATTCTTTCTGCAAAATACGTTTTCTTTGCTTTTCAATCGATTTAAAACTGGAATCTCCTACAAATATATTTTCAGCATATTGTTTGACCTGATGAAAAGCCAATTCCGGATTTTTTTCCCAAAAACCCTCCATACTAGTTACCATGTGATCGGTTAGTTCTACTTGCAATTCATACCATTTAATGTCCTTCGAAATGATATAATTTTCAACATATTCTATTTGTTCGGTGCTTAGTTTCATATCATATTTATTTTATTTTCAAATTTTATATGTTTGAAAGCTATGTTTAAATAGAACCATGAGATAAATAATAAAGTGATTGGAAAAAAAGTGCTCATAAAATGAAAATCAAAAAAAGCGGTGTTCCCTTTAAATCGAAATATACCCGTAGCAATCAATACTAGATTTATAACTTGTAAAAAGCCATTTTGATTGAATAAATAACTATATGTAGATTCTTGATTGGATTGCCATAGCCTAAATTTAGCATAGATCAGCAACACAATTCCTAAAAGGCCCATTGCCCTCAGTAATGTATTCAATACCACAAGCACTTCCTGATTTGCATTGCTTTTAAAGATTAGGGTAATAACTACTGCCGTTCCTAATCCTAAACAAAAAGACGTCAAGAAAACATGCTGAATCATTTTAATGGATTTTTGAATCACAATCTTAGGAATTGATTTGTTATTTCTAATCCAGAAAGAGCTGCTTGGTGTCAGTTCGTTTTTCCATTTTGCAAAAACTTTTTTTAAGTTTTCTTCAAATGAAAACTGACTTTCGTCTATTATATATTCAATTTCTGTAGCAATATGATCTAGTAGTTCCAGTTTGATATCGTCATAGACAACTCCGTTTAAAACTAAAGTTTGCTCTATTGTGGTTATTTGTTGGTTGGTTAGTTTCATATTCAAAAATTAAAATTCTAAATTCGGTTTTGGATTCACTAAGCTCTGCATGGTTCTGATAAAGTCTTCCAGTTCTGCGAGACGGTTAACGGTTTCTTTAGTACCCGCTTCCGTCAGCTTATAGTATTTCCGCATTCGGTTATCTACTTTTTCAATTTCCACATCCAGTATGCCTTCGGCTTCCAGTTTATGTAAGGCAGGATATAAAGCACCTTCAGTGATATTGAGTTCTCCTTGGGTAATGGCTTTTACTTTTTGGGTGATTTCATAGCCATACATCTTGCTGTTTTCTTCTAGTAATTTCATGATGATGGTATTTAAACTTCCTTTATACAACTGTGAATTTTTCATTTTTTTGTCATTTCGAGGCACGAAGCAATCTCATTTTGAAAAACAAATATACATAAGAATCTTATACATAACACTTTTAGGCATGTAAAATTTCAAAGACTTTGATTTAAGAAAGCTATACAGTTTAGTATATTTGCAAAAAAAATATCTCATGTCTTCATTTTTAAAACTAATCATAAAAGAAGTACGACGCGAAACCAAAGATGCGGTTTCCATACTCTTTAACGTTCCTGAGGAATTAAAACCCAATTATACTTTTATTGCTGGACAATATGTTAATATACGATTAACACTAGACGGTCAAGAAATTCGTCGTGCTTATTCAATTTGCTCTTCTCCGGAAAGTGGTGAATTGCGTATCGCGGTTAAAGCGGTAAAAAATGGAGCTTTTTCTCAATTTGCCAATACCAAATTAAAAGCGGGACAAGCACTTGAAATAGGAAAACCGGAAGGAAAATTCACATTTGAACCTCAAGCCGACCGACAAAAAAATTACGTGGCTTTTGTATCTGGAAGTGGTATAACACCCGTGATTTCGATCTTGAAAAGCGTCTTAAAAAGTGAACCTAAAAGCTCTTTTGTACTGGTTTACGGTAACAAAACACCAGAAGGAACAATCTTTAGTAAAGAATTACACGATTTACAATTACAATATGTAGGTCGCTTATTTATTCACTTTATTTTTAGTCAAGCCAAAGCAGAAGACGCTTTATTTGGTCGAATAGACAAATCTGCCGTAAATTATGTTTTAACCAACAAACACGCAGCATTAGAATTTGATAAATTCTATTTGTGTGGTCCAGAGGAAATGATTGAATTGGTTTCTGGCGTTTTGAAAGAGAAAAATGTAAAAGAATCGGCTATAAAATTTGAGCTTTTTACTTCGTCTTCTCATGAAAACGTAATAAAAGAATCATTAGAAGGGCATTCAAAAATTACCGTTATGGTAGATGATGAAGAAACTACTTTTGAAATGTCTCAAAAACAAACCATACTTGAAGCGGCGCTAAAACAAGGCTTAGATGCTCCTTACTCCTGCCAAGGCGGAATTTGCAGCAGCTGTCTTTGTAGAGTAACCTCGGGAACTGCTGAAATGACAAAGAATTCTATCCTAACTGATAAAGAAATTGCAAGCGGATTAATTCTTAGTTGTCAAGCACATCCCACATCAGAAACGATCTATGTAGATTATGATGATGTATAGAAAATAAAACTGCAATAAAAAAATTCCAAACTCCAACTTTAAAATTGGGGTTTGGAATTTTTTATTTTAGGATTTATCTAGATTTAATCTTCTAAATGTGACTCAACAGTGGACACTATCCTCTCTGGCGTAATCGTTCGCATCGCATTTTCATAACCAGGAACTTCTTTATTGCCATAAATAGAAGTGGGTAGCATGGGGTATTTTTCCCTGTCAGAAACTAATGAATTACTAAGCGGTTGATTAAAAGGCACAAATCCAGCATACGGATGCGTGGCACCCCAAAGCGTAATGACTTTTACTCCTAACATTGCCGCAATATGGGCATTTCCAGAATCCATAGAAATCATAACGTCTAAATTGCTAATGAGCGCTAACTCTTGTCGCAACTTGATTTTTCCCGCCATGTTAATAACATTGTCCTTTGAATCTGAAAGAGAATTCAAGATTTCAATTTCTTTCTTTCCTCCACCAAAAAGGAGTATTTTATACTTTGGATTTTCAGCTAATTGAAGGATCACCTCTTGCATTAAATCCAAGGGATAAACTTTAGAATCGTATTGTGCAAAAGGAGCGATTCCAATTAATTTTTGATTTTCACCTCCCATTAATTTCAGAATATCAGCATTTAAAGCCGCTTTTTCAGGAAATTTAGGATGAGATGAATCTATGGGAAAACCCAATTCTTCAAACACTTTTGCATGTCTTTCAAACACGGTAACTAATGGCTTAAAAATCTTATTTTCGATACGAGTTAATGCTTTTTTACCTTCACGTCCTTTATCTGTATAAGCAGTTTTTTTTCCGCTCAAGACAAATAATGTTCTCACTATTTTAGAACGTAACACGTTATGCAAATCGGCGAAAGCATCAATATCAAGCTTTTTCACCTCTTGAAATAACCGCAACAAACCCAAGAATCCTTTATGTCGTTCTTTTTCATCGAAAGCAAAAAAAGAAACGTTAGGTATTCCTTCAAAAAAAGGTTTAAAAAAAGGACGGGAAATGACGGTTAACTTAACCTCAGGATATTGATTTACAAAGGCCCGTAAAACAGGAACCGTCATGGCGACATCTCCCATTGCGGAAAGTCTCATGACGGCTATATGCTTCATTTTATTTGACAGATTAGTACTTGTCAACTATTTTTTCCCTTGGTACAAAACAGGATTTAATTCATCATCATTGTACATTTTCATTTGCTTGTACACTTTCATGAACTTATCTCCACTAGAAATGTCTATTAATAAATCATCAATTGCTGTAGACAAATCTGTTCTTTGTTCTAACAGAATATTTAATTTAGCCTGGCATTTATCTCTATGCTCTTGAGAAGCTTCTGCACGAGTTGCCTCTTCATTCATGTGATAAATTTTTAATGCCAGAATTGACAACCTATCAAAGGCCCAAGCTGGACTTTCAGAGTTGATTTTTGCATTATCTTTTGTTTTTACATCACTGTATTTTTGCAAAAAATAACCATCAATATATTCTACCATATCAGTACGTTCCTGGTTAGATGCATCAATTCTTCTTTTCAAAGTCAAAGCAGCAACAGGATCAATATTTGGATCACGAATAATATCTTCAAAATGCCATTGAACAGTGTCAATCCAGTTTTTTAGATACAATAAATGTTCAAATTGATCTTTAGGAAAAGGGTTATTTATAGGCTGATCAACATTATCAAATTGATGATAATCTTTGATGCTTTGTTCGAATACGGTATACGCTAATTTTGAAAACATAATTTATATTTTATAGTTACAAAGATACTTTTTATACTTTTATAAAAAAATTACAAATCACAAATCTAATCTAGAACTCAAAAATCAGTGCTAAATCTGCTTTGGGGACTAAAAAATGTTAATACCATAAATCATGCAAATTCACAATCTATCAGATAACAATACCGTTTTAAATCATTTTCTGAGCCAAATCAGAAATGTAAATATACATAATGACAGCATGCGTTTTAGAAGAAATATTGAACGCATAGGAGAAATAATGGCCTATGAATTGAGTAAAGAATTGCATTATAAAGCAGTCGAAATTCAAACACCTTTAGGTATAAAAAAGACTACAGAAATTTCTGATCAATTAGTTATCTGTTCTATTTTACGTGCTGGATTCCCAATGCATACTGGATTTTTAAATTATTTTGATGCGGCTGAAAACGGTTTTATCTCTGCATCAAGACACCACCCAAACAACGATGATTACTTTGAAATTCTTGTCGAATACCAGGCTATTGCTGATTTTAATGGCAAATATTTATTATTAGTAGACCCTATGCTTGCCACTGGACAATCGATTGTGGCAGTATTTAACCGATTGATGGAAAGAGGAGAAGCAAAAGAAATTCATATTGCTGTTGTAATTGCTGCTCCAGAAGGAATAGCTCATCTAGAAAAATACTTGCCTGATACTTGTCATTTATGGGTAGCCTCACTGGACGAGAAACTAAACGAGCATAGTTATATTGTACCGGGACTAGGCGATGCAGGAGACTTATCGTACGGAACTAAATTATAACTGAGAGAAAAAAGCAAAAAAGCTACAGGCTATAAGAACAACCAAAACCATTTCTTGCTTCAATTTTAACTGAGGCATTTCGATATGACTTGTTGCCATTATAGCCAAAGGAGCAACAGTAAATATCAGTAAATCATTACTTTTATTAGAAGAAACCAAATAAATTAATATTCCAATAAAAAAAGAAGCGATGATTTTTTTGAAGGAAGCATGTGTTACTAATGGTCTGTTCGATATTGTAGCAAACATCGAAATAACAAAAAACAAAGCCACAGTCGCATAGATTGACAAAGCACCGTTTTGATAATTATTAGTAAAATAATTAATTTTAAAACTAGTGTGAATACTGCTGTTAATATATTCTATTGCGCTAATGTCAAAAAGTATGGAACTAAGTGCAAAAAGAATTCCTACTGCAAAAAAAGCAATAATGGGCAATATCCAATTTCTATAATCACTGGAAACGTGAAAAATGATTGAAATAAAAACCAATACTAAATAAAGAATACTCCAAAAATGAAATAAAGAAGCTACAAAAATCCACAGTGAAGCATCAAATATTTTTTCTTTAGATGCTTTTAAAGACTGAAGAGAAAGCAACCTTCGAAGTGCTAATAGAATAAAGAAATTGGCAAAGACTAAATTAATATTGTCTAAAACCGAAGGGAAGAAAATCAAGAATAAAAAATAAAAAAAGATCGTGTAACTACTGTCTTTACTGAGACCGTTCTTTATCGAAATGAAATTTGTGATGAAAATAGAAGCCGATAAACCAAGTAAAATTCCAACTTTTTGAAAAATCAGTATAACAGAATTTGTCCAGACCAAATCCTGAATTTGATAGATTGAAAAAAAACTCAGTATTAAAATTACAACCAAAGAAAAATTTAATGGTGTAGATTTTTTAAAAAGACTTGTAATCATAAGGATATTTTATACTTTTGTAACTTTAAAACTGTAAATATAATACTTGTTTAAAAAGGAATCCCTTAAGTTGAAAAAGATTCTTAATAAAAGAATTTTTCACTGCCAGGAAATTAAAAAGAACAACAACATAATTTTAACGATATGAAATCATTTTTTGAAGGAATTCAATACCTATTTGTAAATATATTATTTGCTCCCTTGGACTTTTTACGTTCATTGGAACTTCAGTCATGGTTTGCTGCCAATACTATCAACTGGATTTTCATGATTATCTGTGCAATCGCAATGGTGTATTGGGTTAGACAACTAAAAATCTTTGATGACGCTGGAACTGAAAAACAAGATACTACTGCACACTCTTTTTTTAAATAAAATAACCTAACCCCAAATAAAATTTAGGGTTAAGTATCATATTTTTTTATAAAAGATCGTTACCAATATCTTTTCTATAATTCATCTTATCAAAATGTAGCTTGTCTATATTTTGATAAGATTTTTTTATGGCCTCTTGGAAGTCATTCCCATAAGACGTAATGGCTAATACTCTTCCTCCATTAGTAACAACAGTACCGTTGTCTAATTTTGTACCGGCATGGAAAACAATGGAATCAGTGATATTCTCTAATCCAGAAATGACTTTTCCTTTTTCAAAATCTTCAGGATAACCACCAGAAACAAGCATAACCGTAGTTGCACTTCTTTCGTCAACTTCAAGTGTTATTTCGTCCAATTTTTCATTGGCTACAGCCAAAAATAATTCAACTAAATCCGTTTTCAACCTAGGAACGACCACTTCTGTCTCTGGATCACCCATTCTTACGTTGTATTCAATAACAATAGGTTCGTTATTCACATTAATCAACCCAATAAACACAAATCCTTTATAAGGTATTCCGTCTTTCTGGAAACCGTCAATTGTAGGTTTAACGATGCGTGTTTCTATTTTTTCCATCAAAACAGCATCTACGTAAGGAACTGGAGAAACAGCTCCCATTCCGCCTGTATTTAGGCCTGTGTCGCCTTCGCCAATACGTTTGTAATCTTTGGCTGTTGGCAGAATTTTGTAACTCTTTCCGTCTGTAAGAACAAAACAGCTCAATTCAATTCCGTCAAGGAATTCTTCGATAACCACTTTTGAACTTGCGGCACCAAATTTTTTGTTCACTAACATGTTTCTTAATTCTTCTTTGGCTTCTGCCAAGTCATGAATAATCAAAACCCCTTTTCCTGCAGCCAGACCGTCTGCTTTCAAAACATACGGAGGTTTCAGTGTTTCAAGGAAATCACATCCTTTTTCTACAGTCTCAGCAGTAAAACTATCATAAGCTGCAGTTGGAATCTTATGTTTTACAAGAAATTCCTTTGCAAACTCTTTACTTCCTTCCAGTTGTGCGCCTAATTTTGAAGGGCCAATAACTGGTATATGGTTTAATTTATCGTCATTTAGGAAAAAGTCATAAATCCCTTTTACCAAAGGATCTTCCGGCCCTACAACAACCATTTCTACTTTTTTCTCAATTACAAATGCTTTTATGGCATCAAAATCTGTTGGACTCATGTTGACGTTCGTTGCAATCGAAGCGGTTCCTGCGTTACCCGGTGCTACAAAAAGAGTATCACAAAGCGGACTTTGAATCATTTTCCATGCAAATGCATGTTCTCTTCCTCCTGAACCCAATAGTAAAATATTCATGTGTTGTTATTTTAGTTGTCGTGCAAAAATAATTGCTTTTGCACGTAAATAATAATTAATTTTTAAAAACTTGTTGGTTCTCCCCTATTAGTTGCCGTTAAATATTATTTTTGACTAAATAAACTCATAAAATGCTATCTATTTTTGACTTATCGCTTCAATTAAACGGGTATCCGATAAAAAGGGCTAGTGCCGATTTATTGAAAATCACAGCGTTATCTGAAATGGATAAGCAGACTTTTATTGAACAAAAAAAGAAAGAAATCGTAGCTTTTCATTTGGAAAACAATCCGTTTTATCGGGATTTGGTTGGCGAAAAAGATTGTAGCACTTGGGCCGATTTGCCTGTTTTGAATAAAAAAAACTTGCAAAAACCTTTACAGGAAAGGCTTTCTAAAGGCTATACACTTAAAAATATTTATCGAAACAAAACCTCTGGTTCAAGCGGAGATCCTTTTATTTTTGCAAAAGACAAATATTGCCATTCTTTGACTTGGGCTTCAAACATCTATCGGTTTGGTTGGTACGGTCTTGATTTTAACAACTCATACCAAGCACGTTTTTATGGAATCCCAATGGATTTCATTGGTAATAAAAAAGAGCAATTAAAAGATTTTTTAAGCAAACGTTTCCGTTTTCCCATTTTTGATTTGTCAGATGCTGTGTTGGAAGAATTTCTGACTCAGTTTAGAAACAAAAAATTTGATTATATCAACGGTTACACGAGTTCTATTGTTTTGTTTGCTAAGTTTCTACAGAAAAAGCATATCGTACTAAAAGACATCTGTCCTTCACTTACAGTTTGCATGGCTACCTCTGAAATGCTTTTTGAGGACGATAGAATCCTTTTGGAAAAACAATTAGGCATTCCCATTGTCAATGAATATGGTGCGTCAGAATTGGATTTAATTGCTTTTCAGAATCTGGAAGGAGAATGGCAAGTAAATTCGGAAACCTTATTTGTAGAGATCTTAGATGACAATGATGCCGTTTTACCTCACGGACAGGAAGGTCGAATCGTAATCACTTCCCTTTTTAACAAAGCACATCCTTTTATTAGATATGATATAGGTGATATAGGAATATTGGATGAAAAAAGTACCATTCAAAAACCTATTCTCAAAAAATTAATTGGAAGGACAAATGATGTTGCCTTATTACCAAGCGGAAAAAAAGCACCCGGTTTAACTTTTTACTACATAACAAAAAGCATTATCGAAGACGACGGAAATGTAAAAGAGTTTACGATTAAGCAAACCAAAATTGATACTTTTGAGATAAAATATGTCAGTGAAACTGAATTGAATTTGGCCGAAATTCAAAAAATTGAACAAGCCATTATTCTATATTTGGAACCCAATTTGAAGTTTACTTTTATACGAAAAACCACCTTAGAAAGAAACAAAAGAGGAAAACTGAAACAGTTTAAATCGATGGTTTAATTTTCTTGATATACCATGGTTTTATGAACAATTGTGTGAATAAAAACAGTTTCATACAGGCTATTGCAAAAGGGAAAATAAAACCGTGAAACTTTCTATAAACAGCATAATTATATTTTATCAAATCAAACTTAGAAGTCGAAATGGAGTTATCTCTTACTCTATAATACGCTAAACTTTCAGTAACCGGATGGGCAACTTTTAACTTTTTAAGAACCGTAAGCCAAAGCATCCAATCTTGTCTTTTTCGAATAGGAGAAATAGGGATTTTTCCAAAATAATTAACATCATAAATAGCCGTCAAATTCCCAATATAATTACAGAAAAACAATTGCCTATAACTCAAATTCAATGGTGCTTCGACTCTTTTATTTAAGGGTTTCCCCTCTTCATCCATGCAATCATAAAAAGAAAAAGTGAACGGTACATTATTTATCGTCAGGAAATCAATTTGTTTTTGAAGTTTCTCCGTTTTCCATAAATCATCTGCATCCAAAAAGGAAATATACCTTCCGTGTGCATTAGATACGCCACGATTTCTGGCAACACCAGTTCCAGAATTTTTGGATAATTTAGAGTATTTAATTCGTGTATCGTTTAAAGCAAGTTCTGACACAATAGAAAGAGTAGCATCAGTAGAACAATCATCAACAAGGATAATTTCCCAATTCACATAGCTTTGATTTTGGACAGAAAGAATCGCTTGCGAAATAAACTTTTCAGAATTGAATGTTGGAATAATTACAGATACAAGAGTACTTTCCATTTTTAATATGCTTTTTTATCTCCTCTTAGAATATTAACAATAGTCATGTGAATTATTTTTAAATCTAAAATTACAGACCAATTCTCAATATAAAATACATCCATTTTTATTCGATTAACCATGTCTTTTTCTGTCTCAATCTCTCCTCTATAACCACTTACTTGAGCCAGACCAGTAATCCCAGGTTTCACATAATGACGCATCATGTATTTTTTAATCTTACCAGCATAGGTTTTATTTTGTGACCAAAGATGAGGCCGCGGTCCAACAATAGACATATCTCCAAACAAAACATTTACAAATTGAGGCATTTCATCAATACTAGATTTCCGCATCAATTTCCCTATCCTAGTAACTCTAGGGTCGTCTTTAGAAGCCTCTGTTTCTGACACTGCATTTATTTGCATCGAACGAAATTTATAACAGTTAAATGGTTTTTCACCAATTCCTGGTCTTCCTTGCTTGAAAAAAATTGGGCCTTTGGACTCTAATTTGATTAAAATAGCCAATAATGGCGCTAACCAAGAAAGAAGACCAATTATTACAATCAATGAAAAAATGACATCAAAAAAACGTTTAAATATCTTTATTGTCGGCTCATTTAAAAGAGTGTCTTTCAAAGATAGTACAGGAAAAAAATCGTAATAATCTACCTTTAAATTCTTTGAAAAAATCTCTTTTGTGTCTGGAATGAATTTTATTGTTTTGTTATTTTCATCAGCAAATTCCACTAAATCTTTGAGTTGTGAATTTGAAACTTCACTCAAGGAGCAATATATTTCATCGACATGATTTGCTATTGAAAAGGTCTTTAAATCCTGTAAATTTCCCTTGATTTCCTGATTTCTTTTCTTATCTGAAAAATAACCCAAAAACTGATATCCATAATCTTTCCTAATTTCAAAAAGTTCTTTCAACTGGATAGATTCTGGTGTATACCCAACGATCACAGCAAATCTGCAATTATTCCCTATTATCAATCGGTATTTTTTCAAACAATAAAACAAAAAGAATTTTGAAATAGTGATTAAAATCAAGCTACATACTATGAATAGACCAATACGCTCTGCATTAAAAATAGCCTGATCCGAAAACGGGAAAAAAGCAATGACAATCAAAAGAAAAAGAACACCTTGCTTTATTATTTTTGAAATTATTTCTATAGGTTTTGTAAAACGATAGACTCCATAAAATTTTATAAGCAAAGCAATGGCAATCCAACCTAATCCTTGGTATATTAAATAGAAAATTAAATTTATTTTAAGGTCTTCGAATAAAAAAAAACCTAAAATAGAAATGATACATAAGTCCATTAAGATGCTTATTGGCCTTATGTATTTTGAATATCTTCCTATTTGGGGTAATGTCATGAGTAGCGAATCTATCCTAACTGAATTGTAATAGAATTAAATTTATTGGTTTAAAAGTATCCTTTTTTAATTGATGTATTTAGAGAAATCTTTGTGCTCTTCTTTTGAAAGTTCATCTTCTGATAATGATCTAAAATAATCATAGGTTATTTTCATTCCTTCGGCACGATTTACTGTAACGTCCCAACCCAATATTTCTTTTGCTTTAGTGATGTCTGGCTGACGTTGCAAAGGATCATTTTCTGGCAAAGCATGATATACAATTTTTTGATTGGTTCCCGTCAATTTTATAATCTCTTCGGCAAAATCTTTAATCGTGATTTCGTCTGGGTTTCCAATATTCACTGGATATACGTAATCCGAGTGCAACAATCTAAAAATTCCTTCTACCTGATCATCAACATAGCAAAACGAACGAGTTTGCATTCCGTTACCAAAAATGGTTAGATCCTCCCCACGAATTGCCTGACCTATAAATGCAGGAATCACACGACCGTCATTGAGTCGCATTCTTGGTCCGTATGTGTTGAAAATTCGAACGATTCTAGTTTCAACACCATGGAAAGTATGATAGGCCATAGTGATTGATTCCTGAAAGCGTTTCGCCTCATCGTAAACCCCTCTTGGTCCTATTGTATTTACATTTCCATAATACTCTTCGGTTTGCGGGTGAACCAATGGATCTCCATAAACCTCAGATGTCGATGCGATTAAAATTCTAGCATTCTTTACTCGTGCCAATCCTAAAAGATTATGCGTTCCTAGAGAACCTACTTTTAAAGTTTGTATCGGGATTTTTAAATAGTCAATAGGGCTTGCTGGTGAGGCAAAATGTAAGATATAATCCAATTTACCTGGAACATGAACAAATTTTGTAATATCATGATGATAAAATTCAAAATTCTCCAGTTTGAACAAATGTTCTATATTTTTTAAATCTCCAGTTATGAGATTATCCATTCCCATTACAAAGTATCCTTCTTTAATAAAACGGTCGCATAAATGTGAGCCTAAAAATCCTGCAGCTCCTGTAATAAGTATTCTTTTCATAATAAAAAATTTAGAAATAGGCCTGTATAAAAAATACAGAATGGAATAAAAAAACGGATCTCCGCTTTTATAATAAATTTTATTCTGTCAAAAATAACTTTATCATTAGGATTCCGAAAGTAATACCTATAAAATTTTTAGTATTGTTAATCGATTTACCAAATCCACTATTTACTCTACTATATTTGATGTTTTTTCTAACACAAAGACATTGTTAAAATAGGCATTTTTATCTACTGGCAATACTAAACTAAACAGCAGTCCAAAGAAATTGAAGAAAACGATGAAAGGAATAAGAAATACCTGTCTTAGATTCTTATTGCCGGGAAGTATGTTCTTTATGTAGTTTAACTGAAATTGAAAAATGACTTCAATATAATTCCCTGTTTTAAAATTTTCAATAACTCTAAAACCATGTTTTTGATATAAAAACTGTAGCGCTGGAGTAGTATATCTGGCAAAATCATAAGGCATTTCATGTTCTTCCCATGTAAATGGAGTTGTTATTATTGCTCTTCCCTTTTCTTTTAAAACTCGATTAAACTCTTGCAATAATTCATCAATATTAAAAACATGTTCCAAGACTTCGGTGGATAAAATAGAATCGAATCTTTCGTTTTCAAATGGAATCACTTTTCCATCATAAAATCGGTCAATTTCATCAGTATTTTGATCTCTTCCTTCAATTTTATAATCAACTCCTACGTATTCTTTCGCATTGACAAATAAATCCTTGTATGGTTTTGTACCGCAACCAAAATCTAATAATGAACCATCTAATTTAGTGGCATTATCCTTAATAGCTGAAAATAGCGACCTTCTAATCAGAAAATTATAGTTGATAAAAAAACCAAGTATTCCAGGATTAAATTTTTCTTTCTTTATTCTTTTTTTAATTATTTCTCTGAACATGAATTTGTTATAATTAATTGTAGCTTTTATAAATTGCTTCCAATTGTTTGATATTCGATTTAATTGAAAATTTTTCCGCAAAAACTTGCTGCGAATTCTTTGACATGCGCTCTAATAATTTTTCATCTCCAAGCAACTTTAAAATTTTCTCCTTGAATTGAATCACGTCTTCATTAATAACAAAACCGTTAAAACCGTCATTAATTAAATCCCTATTTCCGTCACAATTTGTTACGACACAAGGCTTCGATAATGCTAAACTTTCTATGACAGCGTATGGAAGACCTTCATATCGAGCTGTCGAAATATACAATTTAGATTGGTCAATTATATTAAAAACGTCTGTTCTTTCAGTCCAACTCAAAAGTGTCACTTCTTTCTCCATATCAAGTTCTTGAATAAGACTTTTTACTGATTCTAATTGATCTGAAACAGGCCCTACTCCCATTACCACTAAATGAATTTTAACTTCTTTATTCACCTCATTCATTACCCTAACCATCTGTTCAATATTTTTTTGATAAGAAGGTCGGCCCACGGTGCAGATATAATAATCAGGCCATGTTTTAGGAATGGATAAGGGTTCTATTTTTAATATTGGTTCAATACAGTTATTAAAAACGATGGTGTTTTGAGGATCAAACCCCACTTCATCAATCGCACGTTTTTTCTCAGAATTAGAGGTTGCTAACAGCAAACTGCTTCTTTTTGCCAGCAGTTTTTCAATAGCCAGAAAAATGCCTCTTTTTAATTTACTTTGGGTGCTCAAATAGGAGAAAGCATGCGGTGTATAAATTACTTTTACACCTAATATTGGTCCTAAAACCCTTCCTATTATCCCTCCTTTAGCACTATGGCTATGAATTAGATCGGGTTTTTCTTTCTTTAAAATTTGGTAGGTTTGATAGGTAGCTTTTAGATCATTAAATATTGATATTTCTCTAAAAATTGAAATTTTATACTCTTTTAGATTCTTCTTATTTTTATCCAAAAAAGGCACAGCGGTGTCTTTAGTGCCATGAATGACTATATTTTCAAATGAATCTGTATCAATGTTATTTAATAACAGTCTTACATAAATATCGACTCCTCCTAAGGAATGTAATAGATGAGCTATTTTCGTTTTTGCCATTTTAATTATATGCGCAATTTATCCATTTGCATTTAAATCCAAATGTATCATTATTTTAATGATTACATAGTATTGCCTTAAATTATGCCATTCGAATCTTTAAAAAAAAGACAATTCAATTTATGAAATATATTCAGTTTCTTTGATAAAAAAAATAGCGATATTTACCAAAATTTTAATTTTACTATATCAAATAAATTCAAATGAAAAAAAGGTTTTTAATTGCAACTCTTGTTGCTTTATTTTCATTGTCTTGCGGAAACAAGAACGAGGAAACGCCTCAGCAAGATGCTATGCAAGAGATTGCACCTGCAACATCTAATGAAGTAAAAGTTGAAGTTACTGACTTTGACCGTTACGAAGGCAAAATTGTTTTAGGAACTAATGGTCAATGGTATTTAATAAAAGAAGGCGCTCGTTGGAGAACTAATTCAATAGCGGCAACAGATGATTATATAAAAACACTACCTCCTGGGAAAGATTATGTCGTGAAAAATGTGCCTATGGAAACACTACAACAATTTTCAGAAGTTGGAGAAATATATCCACATTTAGAATTTAAAAAAGATGTAATTGAAACCGCTAAATAAGCGGTTTTTTTTGTTTCATTCTAAAAATATTAAGTTACAATTGCCTCCGATTTTTGTTGAAGCCAATAACTAGCAAATATAGAAATCCATAATCCGCTGAAAACAATTCCATCAAAACGAAGCAGAAAATCATCTGTCAGGTTTGACATGAAAAACAAAAAAAAGAACGAAATTATCACTGCGTTTTTAGTCTTAATTCCCAAATAAGCAATAAATCCAATATAGAACAAGGCAACAATGGGACCCAATATTCCAAATTTCAATAAAAAATCTAAAAATTGATTGTGCGTGGGAAACTCATATTCTGCCAGAAATACTTGATTTGTTTCTTTAAAATACTTTACTAATTCTGGCTTTCCATCTGAGGCTCCTACTCCAAAAGGAAGATTCTTGAGTGATAGTTCCCAAGCAGATTTCCAGATGGATACCCTAGTAACAAAAGAGCTATAAACCGCTATTTCAGGATGATCAATCTCGTCTAGTTTCCCTACTTTATCCATATTCGAAAAAATTTGAGTCGAATACTTCTCTTTCATATAGGGATTCTTCTGTATGAATAAAAATAAAACCGAAGTAACCAAAACTAGAGAAATTATGGCTCTTTTAAAGATTACTTTAGAGCTGTAACTTTTTGAAATTTGGAAATAAACAACTATCAGAAAACCAATTAAAGTGGCTAATAAAGCCATTCTGGTGTTCACATACAAAACAAAAAAGAAGGAAAGAATGAAAATCAATAAATTGCTTATTTTGGTCCATTTACTATAATTGATTTTGGAAGCTTCAAACAAGAAATAAAAATTAGAAAAAGCAACAAAAGCCAAATGCATATTGAGCGCTGGTGCATGAATACCAATACTATCAGCAAAAACATAGCCCATTTCCCAAAGGTCATTCCCATTAAGGTATTTAAAGAAATGCTCCGGATCCAACACTATAAAACGCACAAAAAAGAAGGCCATAATAAGCGTTGTAGTGATGCAATAGGCTTTCAAAATTTTTATAAATTGAATACGCTGATAATTCCCAATTATAAATATTGGGAAAAAGAGTAGCGAAACACTTTTCTCTAATGATTTTAAACCGAGAGCGTAAAAATCATTATTCCAAAAAAACAACATTTCCATTAAGAATGGAGCTGCCACTAACAAGATAATTGGCAGTTGCTTTTTTGAAATTTTTATTTTTTTTAAAAACAGCAAATTGAAAACTACAAAAGCTATCAAAAAAACGGTACATAGTTTTCTGAAAATTAATGTAATAGCAATTAGAAACAGAAATAAATTAAATAATTTGTCGAATGTCTTTTCTGAAATCTTCATAATACAATGCAAAATATATTAAAGGAAAAAGCCCTATTTTATGTCGGATAGAAGTGCCTAAATCTGGTTCAAATATACCTTGAACGATAAAAAAAGCAAATAAAATCAATAAGGTCCATAACTCAAATTGATATTGTTTCCTGTTTTTTAAACATCTGGAAAACCGGACAAACAAAATATAAAATAGCAATAACTGCCACAATACAAAAACCAATACTTGTGGTGATAAAATATGTTTGATTGCTTCAATTACGGGTACATTTACAGCCATAAAACCATAAACAATACCAAATGCCTCTCCGTACCATGTGTCTTGCGATAGTGGCGATACTACAGCCGTATTTATATTCTTTTTATTTATATTCTCAACTACATAATTTTCCCTTGTTTGCTTCGAAATATACTCCCCTTTTATAACTCCATGACTCAGTGATAAAAAAATCGCGATCAATATTCCATAAAAAATAATCGATATTGTTTTGTTTTCAAATTTGATAAACGACAGTACATACATCCCTATTGCAAATATTGGCATCAATAGATAATAAGGCCTGAAAAAAGAAAAACAAGCGATTAAAATAAGTGAAAACGCAATTTTAAATACTGGCTTTTTATTGGATTGAAATATAAAAGGAATAGTACAAAACATTAAAAATGTAATGAATTCCTTAGTGGGCATCGACATATATATTCCCAAAAGCAAGAACCCAATATAGACCAAAATGTTTTTTACGTTTAGCTTATGAAAGTTGTACGGAACCCCAATTTTATATAGTATGTAAGTTACTATGGGAAATTGAATCAAGGCAATAAGAAAAAAAGAAAGATGCCGTAAACCTGTAAGTTTATAAAACATAATCGCAAACGGATAACTACCCAACCAGCCTATTTCGTGCCCTTTGTCAAACACAATTATTACAGTATCATTAAAATACCTTTCTGGTAAAATATAAGGCGTCAAAAAGGCAACTAGTAAATTGCAAAAAAACAACCCTATAAATACTGCCTTATTTTTTTTAACTAGTGTTCGCATTTTTGCTTTTTATAGGAAACCTTAATTTGTTTATGAATAATTCAGTTAAAAATCGATGCTGTTTACAATCGATTTTTAATGAAATAGAACCACTACTTTATCTTTTTTATATATAATTATTGATGTAATTATATTCCAAAAAAGTAAACTCGCAACAAAAGCAATTGCTGCTCCTGTCATTGAATACATTGGGATTAATATAATATTTAGAAGTAAATTGAGTACTACTGCAAAAATCAAGACGACTTGGAAAATACTTTGTCGTCCCGTCATATTCAAATAAATCGCAGAAACTCCAAAAAAAGAAGCTAACAATTGTCCTAGCATTAATATCAAAAGCGCCTGTTTACCTTCTATATAGTTTTCTCCAAAGAAATATAAAATATCTTCAGAAAACAAACAAACGGTTATAACCACGGCCAATGTCAACATAACAATTATTCTAGCGCTTTCTTTCAATGTTTTTACTAATTCTGCCTGATTCTTTTCAGTATAAAGTTGTGCAATTTTTAAAGAAACAGAAATATACACGGAGTTATTAATCATGAACAAAACAGAAACCAACTTCATCACAATTGAATAATAAGCGACTGTTTCATCTCCTTTAAACTTTTTCAAAAACACCACGTCAAAGGTCATCATCAAGAAAATAGCTAAATTACTAATAGCCATAGGATATGATTTGTGGGCGATAAAAGAGTAGGTAAAACGATCAATTCCATTTGCTAAAACTGATTCCTTTTTTTGCTTTTCGAACAGTCTAAAAACAATAATCGTCGTTATAATCGATAGCGCAACAAACCCGATCAAAAAAGTATCTACCAAATAGCTTTCCTCATGTATATAAAACAAGACGACAGCCCCAATAATAACGGAAACATACTTAAAGGTATTTCTAAACAATTCAGCAATATAAATTTTGTCTAATGCTCTAATTGTTTCTGTGTTAAATAAAGTTATGGAATAGAAAAACAAGGCGATAATGGCCTTAGCCATGAGTAAATAAGTACCTTTTTGGTTAAAAAAAACATTAATTCTATTTTGACCAATGATGAAAAATACAGTCAGTACCAGCATAGAAATTGCAAAAATCAATTTGACAATTTTTTTATAAATCGCTTCTAATTTTTCTGTTTCATTACTGCTTTTTAATATGCCAGTAAAATACAATATGGATTGATCTGTGCCCAGAACGCAAATACTGCTTAAAACCAATAAAACCATTCTTATAAAGTCAAATTGACCAATGATTTTTGGGTCGTAATTATGGGTTAAAAACAATGAAAAACCAAAAAGAGTGAGTACCCCTATGATTCTTAAAAACATAGTTGTAAAGCTCTGTAAAACAATTGGATTTTTTTTTATTTTATTGAAACCCATATTGATTTTTTTCAAAATTTCAGGAAATTGTATTTGTTGAATTAATTAAATGCCTATTTGATTCTGCCTTATTTTAAAAGAAATTATATCAATTGTGCCTTTTTCATTTGACTTTTATAATACTTTAAAAATAAGTGTATAAAAATAAATGAAAGCAAAAACAAAATTGGCAAAACCAGTTTTAATTTACCATTGATTGACTTGCTGTTTTCAATATTTAATGTGGTACTATTGTCCTTTATAATTTTGTTTAATCCAACTAATTGTACTCTATGAACTCCCTGTTCGTTAATCAACATTTCTTTGGTTTTAATAACATCATTTAGCTGGGTATTTTCATTATAATAAACCAGTTTATCACTTTTTTGATTGCCATTTACCCTATTAGAAAAACCATTCAAAACACCATCAATTTGTGCAATAATAGTGTCATTTTGATTCATTTTTACTTGAATATTACGCACCGTCTCTTTTTGTACCTTTTCATAGTAATCCGTTTGGTTCAAAAAATTTAAGATAGGCTGCACAGTTTCTGAATCATTTGTTCTTTTATTGGTTTTAAAGGTAATGGTATGTAAGGTATAATTCTTACTTGTCAAATTATCTTCAAGGATTTTATTAATGTCACCAGCCTCCGCCATCAACTTGATTAATTCAAAATTTTCTGATTTATTTTCAATGAACTTATAAACATCATTTATTGGATTCACCTCAATTTTCACTATTTCTTTAGGCTTCCTTATCCCAACAACCTCTTTAAGAAAAACACTGTCTCCCTCGCGGATTTTAGATTGAATCAAATCAATCTTAGAATATAAATAATCGGTGCTTCCAAAATTTGGTGTTGCTATAATTCGATGATCATAGATTTTCTGTGTTTTATCTAAAAACATTCCCAAACTAAATCCAACGATCAACAAAATGGCAATCACAACAGCATTTTTCACAAAAAACCGAATACAATTGAAAATCAATGTATTAATTCCTTGAAAAAAGCTTTTTATCTTTTTAGATATTTGTGTTAAATCAATTTCTTGATCGTTAGTATTATGTTGGGGTAAGTTTACACTCATATTATAATTCTATTTTACGTTGAAAATTTGTTCCAATATTTTAATGGTAATCAAATAAGTAGGTTTTACTCCTGTTGTTCCAAGTCCACCTGAAGCTAATGTACTTCCTGTTTCTAATGGATTATCTGAAGCATAATAAGCATATCTTACTTTTACATCTTGTGGTACACTTTTTCTGATTTTTGAAGCAGATTGAATGGCTTTTTGATAATAAGAACCTTCCATTTCCAGACCTATTACTCCCCAAGTAGATTCATGGAAAAATTTTAATAAATCTCTATTTTGAAGCGAAGTTCCTAGTACAGTAACCATCGGCCCTGCAAAAACAGCAATATCATTTCCTTCAAACATTTCAGCGGTTAATTCATTTTCGAAAAAATAGTTATCAGCTGTCCCTTCATTGATATGGGCATTTGGAATCATAATATCTCCTTTTCCACCTTCAAGAATACCCGCTTTTCCCATTATGGAAACGGATTCCACATTAAGCAAAGTGTCTTTTTTAAACGGTTTCAACAACTCATCAACCGTTTCGTAAGCTTGTTCCCCAAAAGCATAATCCATTACAATTAAAACTGGTTTTTTATCTCCTAGTTTCGCTGTAGGAAATGAAGAGTGCGCCCAATTAATTTTGGCAGTATCAAAAATTTGCACATCAATATTAGTTCCAGATGTATCCGGAATCGAAATCATACCATATTTTAAGGCTACTTCCTCTACTTTGTTTCTAACTTCATTCGCACCAGATTTGCTTAATTCTTCATAAATAAAGAAATCAGATTTATCTTTAAACTGCGTTTTTAAAACGGTTGTGGCAAAAATAGAATTCATCACAGAGTGCATATTCGCGCTTATAACATGAATAGGACGGTCTAAAAGTCCCTGCTCTTTTAATACTTCCTTGATATTAGTAGCCCAAATTTCACCATGAATATGATGTCCTAGTCGCTCTCTTAAAATAGGGCTAAAAGTGATAGTTCTTTTTTTGTTGTCGATAATTTCTTCAATCGCTAGCTTCCCTAACCAGTAAATAACATGTAAAAAACGATCTGGTGCAGTTATTGAACCAAAGGCATCATATATGTCCAATACTTCTTCAAAGGTTCTCCCAAGAATATTAGCTGTATGTGAGATTGCTTTCTCTTTTTCTACAAGAGATAATTTCTTATTTTGCGAAACCGCATATTGCAATTTCATCCAATCGCGTGAAACTTCGCCGGCATCGTCCAATAAAACTCGATTTCTGATCTTATGGGATTCGATAAAAATAAAAGTCAAATGGGTTAAAATATCATAAATATCTGAACGACCACGAGTGATTTCCACATTCATTTGCTCCTCATCAATTCGATAACAATTTCTTTTTCTTTTAGGGGGAATAATTGCTTGGAAATGCGATTTAGAATATCCTTCTGCAGAGGTAAGGTTTATAAATCGACATTCCTCAATTCCCAAAGGAAGTCGTTCAATAACATACAAAAGGCCGTTTAATTCCACTTTCTCTTCTGCAATATTTCCATATATTTCAGGACGCAATGCTAATAAAGCTTCACGTAAAGTGTCTCCAGAAATTCCCATTGGTTTATAGAATCCCCTGTTAAACAAATGACGCATTGTAATGTACATTTTCTCTATGGCAGCAGATGATTCTTGTGCTCTTGAACGTGATATATTTTTAGTTTCTTTCATTTTTTTATTAGTATTGGTATCCAAATGTAATCCTTTTATGCCTTGCTTAGTAAGTCCGCAATGTTTCTGTTATCAGAAAGTCTCGGGATCTTATTTTGTCCCCCCAGTTTCCCAATAGATTTCATATAGTCTTGAAATCCATTTTTAGTCACTTTTGTTATAACTACTTTTTGCAAGATGTTTCCGATAATTAAATCGTCATAGTACATATTTTGTTTTCGCATGGCATTATCAATCGCTTCCGCAAAAGCAACGAGGTCATCTGGTTCGTTTTCAAATTCAATAAACCATTCGTGATAAGGCAATCCGCTGACAGGTGTTATTTGTGGAGCAACTGTAAACTCATTCACTCGGGCAGATGTTCCTTCCACTGCTTCCTGTAAAGCACTTTCTACCTCCTTAGCAATAACATGTTCTCCAAAGGCAGAGATATAATGTTTAATTCTTCCCGAAACGATAATTCGATACGGTTTTAATGACGTAAACTGTACTGTATCCCCAATATTATACCCCCAAAGTCCAGCGTTAGTTGAGATGATCAAAACATAATTGACCCCCAATTCGACTTCTCCAATGGTATAGCGTCTTGGTTTATCAGAATAAAATTCGTCGCTCTTTACAAATTCGTAAAAAATTCCCGCATTCAGCAACAGCAGCATTCCCTTTTCTTTCTGAGAATCCTGGTAGGCAAAAAAGCCTTCCGATGCCGGAAACAATTCAATAGAGTCTACTTTTCTACCTATTAAATTTTCGAACTTGGCTCTGTAAGGTTCATAGTTGACTCCCCCGTAAATGAACAAATTAAAGTTCTTAAAAATTTCTCCTATATTCTTTCCTCCTTTTTGATGCAATCTTTCAAAATACATTTGCACCCAAGATGGAATTCCTGAAATTACAGTCATATTTTCGTTGATGGTTTCATCAACAATAGCGTCAATCTTAGTTTCCCAATCTTCAATGCAATTGGTTTCCCAAGAAGGCATTCTGTTTTTTTGTAAATATTTTGGAATGAAATGGGCTACAATTCCTGATAATCGTCCAAATTGTATTCCGTGTTTTTCTTCCAAAACCGGGCTTCCTTGTAGGAAAATCATTTTCCCGTCGACAAAATCAGCTTTTCCCGTTTCATGTATATAATGTAAAATGGCATTTCTAGCCGCTTCAATATGATAAGGCATGGATTCCTTTGTAAGCGGAATGTATTTTGCTCCAGAAGTAGTTCCTGATGTTTTGGCAAAATAAAGCGGTTTTCCTTTCCAAAGAATATTTTCTTCACCTTTTACTACTTTTTCCACATAGGGTTTTAAATCCTCGTAATCTCGAATTGGAACTTGTTTAGCAAAATCTTCAAAGGTCTTTATTTGGTCAAAATGATGATCGATTCCAAATTCTGTCTTTTTTGCTTCTTTAATTAATGATTTGAAAACAGCTTGTTGGCTCCCAACGGGATTGCTGGCCCAAGCTTGGGTTTTCTTGTATATATTTTTGGCAAATAGTTTTGCTGCGGCTGATTTTACTGACATAGTTTTTTTTGGTTTTGCCTCGAAGGCAGGAAGTCTATATTATTTTGAGTTTTTACTACCACCCTTCGGAGTCGCTGGTTGGCGTTTCTTCTCTTCTTTTTCTACTTCTTTTCTGAGTTCCAATTCTTCTTCTGATGCCGATAATTTTAGTTGTGGCACTACTTCTGCGCTAGACGCAAGAATGGAATCCTTATTGAATTTTGCATAATCTAATTCTCCGTTAAGTACTTTTTGAATGGATTGAATATAGGCTTCATTTTCCTTCAGTGCGGTGGTTAATGAATCTGATTTTAAGGCTAATTCAGTCGCGTCTCTCTTTAATTTTGAAGAAGAATACCCCGGAATAAACTCTCTTAAGGGGGTAAAAGCTATTATAAAAGTAGTGACTGAAATCAAAAAAATGGCACCAATAGTGGCCACAACAAAAACATTCATTAAGTTTAATTTTAAAGAAAATATCTCTTCAAAAGTATCCTCATTCAAAATGACCAAGCGGTTTTTAGTGAATAATTTACGGTGAAGTTTTTTTCTTTTCAATCTTTTTCCTGACATACTTTTTCTTTATGTTACAAATATAATAATTAATGTCAACGAAAGTACTTTGGTCACTTACTTCGACTTAAATCATACCAATGAATTAATTTTAATACATTTTTAACCTTAACTTAATTAAATAATAGTTAAATTGGATTCTTATTAAGTTATTCTATTTACCTTTGTAGCTACATTTATTAAAAATTTGCTTCGGCAATAAAATATTCAATCATGGGAAGATTTGGTGTTACAGAAATCCTAGTTATATTAGCAGTTGTTTTATTACTTTTTGGAGGTAAAAAAATTCCAGAATTAATGAAAGGATTAGGAAGCGGAATTAAAGAATTTAAAAATGCCGCTAAAGAAGAGCATTCAACTGATAAAAAAGAAGACAGCAAAGAAGAAACTAAATAAGAAATATCTTTTCTTATTTGAATCCCAAACTCTAATGTATTATTAGAATTTGGGATTTTTTATGTTTAAAAATAATGTAGTTTTCTTCCTGTTTTTAAAAATTTAAACTAGGAGTCATTGTTGGTTACACTACCACCAATTTGCGTTGGCTAAATTGTAGCTATTTTTTTTGAGAGAAAACTATCAGTATCCCTAAATTAGTTGCTTTTCATTTACCCCTTTCTATTAAATAATACAGACTATCTTTTCAGGAATACGATACTCAATTATTACAAATACCTAAAATATACAGTAGGTAACGCAATAGTATTTCTTAAAGTTTTCTTAGTTATATAAAGACATAATCTAGATTGTCTACTTTTATCGCCAAAAAAAATTAAAAAATCATTACAAACAATTGAAATAAAAATGGCGAAAAAAAACAAACTGAGTAATAACATGCGTATCATTCACCGTTATTTAGGATTTTTCCTTGCGGGGATTATGGCTGTATATTCGATAAGTGGTATCTTATTAATTTTTAGAGAAACTTCGTTTTTAAAACAAGAAAAGAATATTGTTAAAACTATAGCAACCAATTTAAGTGGAGAAGATATAGGGAAAGCATTACATCTTAGAAAATTTAAATCAGAGCGTGAAGAAGGTGATGTCATTTTCTTTAAAGAGGGAACATATAATAAAAAAACCGGAGTAACCGACTATACAACTACTAGTCAACCTCTAATAATCGAAAAAATGAATCATTTGCATAAAGCAAAAACAGGCGAACCACTATTCTTTTTGAATGTGTTTTTTGGTTTATCCTTGCTTTTCTTTGTTATTTCTACATTTTGGATGTTTTTACCTAAAACAACTATATTTAAAAAAGGAATGTACTTTACTGCAGCAGGAATCGTACTAACACTATTAATGCTCTTTTTGTAAGCTGAAATAATATCTCCTCATACTCAAATAAAAAAACCATCTTTAAAAAAAGATGGTTTTTTTATGAGAAGTTTGGTCTTTATTGTTTAATGCCTTTCGGCAAATGATACTGTAAAATTAGTGTACTGCTTAAAGTATCATCGTCAACTGAATTCTCTTTCTATCTTCATCTACCTCCGTAACTTTTACCTCTACATGTTGGTGTAACTTCACCACTTCGTTTACATCACTTACAAAGCCTGCTTTGAGCTGCGAGATGTGAACTAAGCCGCTTTCTTTGACTCCAATATCAACAAAACAACCAAAATTGGTAATATTATTGACAATTCCTGGTAATATCATTCCGGATTTTACATCTTTTATCGTTTTTACATTTGGGTCAAATTCAAATACTTTGGCTGATTTTCTTGGGTCTAATCCTGGTTTTTCAAGCTCTTTGATAATATCTTTCAAGGTTAACAATCCAATTTCTGGAGTGATATAATTCTCCGGTTTTATTAAGGCTGTTTTTTCTTTATTGGCAATTAAATCATTTACTGTCAATTTCAAATCTTTGGCCATTTTCTCCACAATCCCATAGGCCTCTGGATGAACAGCTGAATTATCCAACGGATTTTTAGCATTCGAAATTCGGATAAAAGCAACCCCTTGTTGATATGCTTTTTCTCCCAAACGAGGCACTTTTTTCAATTGTTTTCTATTTTCAAAAGGCCCATTTTCTGAGCGGTAGTTCACAATATTTTCCGCCAGCTTCTCTCCTATTCCACTTACATAACTCAACAAATGTTTACTGGCGGTGTTAATATTTATTCCCACCGAATTCACGCAACGAATTACCGTATTGTCTAATTCTTCTTTTAATTTGCTTTGATCCACATCATGTTGGTATTGACCGACTCCAATCGCTTTCGGGTCAATTTTAACCAACTCTGCCAACGGGTCTGAAAGTCGTCTACCAATAGAAACCGAACCACGTACGGTTACATCGTAATTTGGAAATTCTTCACGGGCAATTTTTGAAGCCGAATATACCGAAGCTCCTGCCTCAGAAACGATGAAAACTTGTACCGGTTTATCAAAAGCTATTTTCTTGATGAAAAATTCAGTTTCGCGGGAAGCAGTTCCGTTTCCTATGGAAATAGCGTCGATTTTATAGGCATTCACCATCGATTTTATTTTTTTCATTGCCATGGCCGTTTCGTTCTGTGGTGCATGCGGATAAATATTCTCGTTGTACAATAAATCTCCTTTTTCATCTAAACAAACCACTTTACAACCGCTTCTAAATCCCGGATCGATGGCCAAAATACGTTTTTCACCTAATGGTGGCGCCAGCAACAATTGCCCTAAATTATTTGCAAATACCTGAATCGAATTGGCATCAGCCTTGGCTTTTGCTTCTTGCAAAGCTTCATTTGAAATAGCTGGATTCAACAATCGTTTGTAACTGTCTTCAATAGCAAGTTGCACATGAGAAGTCGTTTTATTTTGCCCTTTTAAAACTAATGCATCAATAATATCATAGGCTTCATCGACATCCACTTCGACTTTAAACTTGATAAACCCTTCGTTTTCGGCGCGCAACATGGCCATTAAGCGGTGTGAAGGTGCTTTGGTCAATGGCTCTGACCAATCAAAATATTGGTTGAATTTTTGGGCTACTTCGTCGTCTTTTTTAGTTTTTACCACCTTAGTTGTTATCGTTGCTTTACGTTCGTACAAACGTCGCAATTGCTTTCTAACATAAATATTCTCATTAATCCATTCGGCTACAATATCACGTGCTCCTTGCAATGCTGCGTCTTCGTTGATAACATTATCGTTTAAATATTTTGTCGAAATAAAATCGACATCATCATTATTTTGAGCCATGATGATTTTAGCCAAAGGTTCTAGTCCGTTTTCACGAGCAACATCAGCCTTGGTTTTTTTCTTCTTTTTATAAGGCAAGTAGAAATCTTCTAGTTCTTGTAAATCAAAACTTTTGTCGATTTTAGCAAACAACCCTTCGTTCATAGCTCCTTGTTCCGTAATAGCTTTTAAAATGGCTTCTTTGCGTTTCACAATGACTTCATACTCTTTTTGAAGTTTGGCTATGTTTTCAATTTGAACTTCGTCAAGATTTCCTGTAGTATCTTTTCTATATCTAGAAATAAACGGAATCGTACAATCTTCTTGTAATAATTGCACGGTTTTTTGAATGTTAATTGCTGCTGTAGCAACTACTTTTGATATGAATTGTATGTTAGTCATTTTAGTTTTTTTCGAACAGCTAAAATAATATCTTTGAAACTTAAATTGAGTTAAATGATTATTTTATTCTACCTATTTCTTATTTTAAATGTAATTGCTTTTATAGTAATCGCGTACGATAAATATTTAGCGAAAGTCCATAAAAGAAGAATCTCCGAAAAAATGCTTTTGAGCTTTGTAGCTTTTGGAGGTACTATAGGAAGCGGAATTGCTATGTTGTTTTTTAGACATAAAACGGCTAAAAGAAGCTATTTATTAAAGTTTTGGACTATTGTCATAATACAAGCTATAATCCTTTGCGGGTGGTTTTATTTGAACGGAAAAAATCAAAATAGTTAGACCTTGTAATCTCATAAAAACTAGCGATAGGAAATCAATTACTGGAAACGATAAGAATTTTAGGTTGTAAATTTTGTTCTAAAAAAAAGCCTATTCATTTAAAAATAAATAGGCTAGATATAATTATTTGGTGTGAAGCACCTGGATTTCAAAAATTAGCAACAAGCAATTTTATCGACTCTAGTTTTGTGTCTTCCACCTTCAAATGCAGTATTCAAAAAAGTATCTACCATCTCTACTGCTTGTGGAATAGATGTATATCGAGCTGGAATACTAATAATATTAGCATCATTGTGTTGACGCGCTAAAACCGCTATCTCTTTCATCCAACATAAAGCAGCACGCACTTTAGCATGTTTGTTAGCGCTCATGGCAATTCCATTACCGCTTCCGCAAATAACAATTCCAAAATCAACTTTTCCTTCAGCTACATCTTTTGCAACAGCGTGCCCAAAATCAGGATAATCTACACTATCAGTTGAATCCGTTCCATAATTTGTTACCTCGTATCCTTTTGCTTTAAGCATGTCAACAATGGCTTTTTTATATTCTGGACCAGCATGGTCATTTCCAATTGCGATTTTCATTTTATTTCTATTAAGTTGTGTCGTGCAAATTTACCAAAACAATTTTGTATTATTAAAGTATGGAATTCTTTATTTGTTAAAAAAGAAAAGTGGATTTTAGCTTCGGTTGTTTACTGTATTGTAATGTACAGATTACTAGATAGTTTAGTAGTTATCAACAATTGCGATTATTACATAAAACCCTGATAATCAACAAATAATTTGAATAAATTTTGTTAAAAATAGCCATTGTTAATAGCAAAACGCAATTGCTTGATATTCAGTTAACTTTAAATTAACATTGATTGTTGATAACTTGAGATAGAATATTAGAACTATTTTTCTGTAGTATTAAAAAAATAAGTAATCAAAAACCCACATTAGAAATCCTAATTTACTTTGGTTAATTTTTAGAATAGTTATCACTATTAAAAAGTACTTTATTAACAAAAATTTTAAAAATACTTATTTACAAATTCAAATGATTTTAGTTTATCAACCGTTGTTAATTAAAATCTAAAAACTCTTTAAAACTAACTATTTAAGTAACTATAGCATTGTTAATAACTCAGAATAAAGTTCTACAACTTGGTTTCAATACTTTTTTTAAGATATTTATAGCCACTATTAACAAGCTATAATACCCATTAATAAATAATTTAAATTAATTTTTTTTTTTGTTGTATTATATATATGTTGACAACTTCAAAGAAAAATTAAACTATTTTTAAATTGTTATCGTACTTCATTTCTTGTAAAATTGCTTTTACGCTTGCAAAGTCATTAGGATGAATTTTAAGTTTGATTCCTCCAAGAGCAGTTGAGTACATTGGAACAATTGATGACATTAATTCATTCTGAAAATAATACTGTAAACCTTCCTGATCTAATCGATGCTTTAGAATTTCTATTTCATGGATGTAATCAAAAATAGCGATGGTTATAAATGCTTCCATTTTTATTGTTTTCATAAAGATACAACTATTCTGTAAAGTTATATTTTCTTTAAAACTGCCTCTTTTTCTTCATAACTGCGTAACTATTTCGTAATTTTCAACTTTTAAGAAAAGATTTATGAGTAAAAGAATAAGAAAGCCGGTAAAGAAAGAGAAAGATTTCTCTGAACAAATTATAAAAATATTATCGCAAAGTGCTAATAAAGCATTCAATTATAAACAAATAGGAGCAAAGCTAGAGCTTGACGATACACAAAGTAGAAACCAAATAATAAAAGATTTAAAGATACTTGCAAGTCAAAATAAAATTATTGAATCAGAACCTGGAAAATATTTAATAAAAGCAGAAAGCAAAGAGTATTACGAAGGTAAGATCGACATGACCGGTAGAAAAACAGCCTATTTTGTTTGTGCTGAATTAGAGGAGGATGTATTTATTCCAACCAATAATTTAAACCATGCCTTAGATAAAGATATTGTAAAAGTATATGTTTATAACCGAAGAAAAGGTAAAAGACCTGAGGGTGAAGTTATTGAGGTAATAGAAAGACATAAAACTGACTTTGTAGGGGTAATTGATATTCAGAAGAATTTTTCTTTTGTTTCTACAGCCAATCCAAAAATGTATACGGATATTTTTATTCCAAAAGACAAAATTGGAGAGGCAGAGCAAGGAGATGTGGTATTAGTTCATATCGAAGACTGGCCTTCAAGAGCAGACAGTCCTTTTGGAGCGGTTATTAAAGTATTAGGAAAACCAGGAGAACACGATACTGAGATTCACGCTATTTTAGCTGAATACGGTTTACCATCTGAGTTTCCAATTGAAGTAGAAACCTTTGCTCAAAAAATTGATACATCGATAACTGAAAGTGAAATCGCTAATCGTAGAGATTTGCGCGATACTTTGACTTTTACGATTGATCCAAAAGATGCTAAAGATTTTGATGATGCCTTATCATTCAAAAAATTAGAAAATGGAAATTACGAAATAGGAATTCACATTGCTGATGTTTCCTATTATCTTGAAGAAGGAACTATTCTTGATGATGAAGCTTATCAACGAGCTACCTCTGTTTATTTAGTGGATAGGGTAGTACCTATGTTGCCAGAGGTTTTATCTAATTTTGCTTGTTCATTGCGTCCAAATGAAGAAAAATATACATTCTCGGCTGTTTTTGAAATAACAGATAAATGTGAAGTAGTTGATCAATGGTTTGGAAGAACAGTAATTTATTCTGACCAGCGTTTTGCTTATGAAGAAGCACAATATATCATAGAAACCAAAGACAATACAATACCGGAAGAAATTTCGATAACTGGAAGTTCTTATGTTGTTTCTGATGAAATTGTTGCTGCTACTCTAAAAATGGATGAATTAGCTAAGATTTTTAGAAGAAAAAGAATGAATGATGGAGCAATTTCTTTTGATAAAGTAGAAGTAAAATTCAACTTAAATGAAGAAGGTGAACCAGAAGGAGTTTACTTTAAAGTATCAAAAGATGCAAATCATTTGATTGAAGAATTTATGCTTTTGGCTAATAAAAAAGTAGCTGAGTTTATTGGTAAACAAAAGAAAACATTTATTTATAGAATTCACGATGAGCCTAATGCAGATAAATTAATTGCATTACAAACGGTGATCGCAAAATTTGGTTATAAAATAGATTTAAGAAGTAAAGATGATATTTCGAAATCATTGAATAGTTTATTAAGTGAGGTTGTAGGAACGAAAGAACAGAATTTAGTAGATACTTTAACCATTAGGACGATGAGTAAAGCAAAATATTCTACTGATAACATAGGTCATTACGGATTAGCATTTGATTATTATTCTCATTTTACATCACCGATACGTCGTTATCCTGACGTTATGGTACACCGTTTGCTACAGCATTATTTAGATGGTGGAAAGTCCGTGGATGAAGAAATCTATGAAGCTAAATGTTTACATTCTTCCACTATGGAAGGATTAGCAACTAGTGCAGAGAGAGATTCTATCAAATACATGCAGGTTAAATACATGCAGGATCATAAAGATCAAGAATTTTTGGGAGTTATTTCTGGTGTTACTGAATGGGGAATTTTTGTAGAAATCATTGAAAATAAATGTGAAGGGATGGTTCGAATTCGAGACATAAAAGATGATTATTATTCTTTTGATGAGAAACAATATGCACTCGTGGGAGCAAGTTCACACAAGTTATTGCAATTAGGTGACGAAATTTACGTTAAAGTTAAAAATGCGGATCTTGTTAAAAAACAACTTGATTTTAATTTTTTAAGAAGAATTGAAGAACCAATAAAATAAAAAAAATGAAAAAATTATTGATTATAACATTTGTTATTGTTACCCAAATGAGTTTTGGTCAGGTAACGAAAAACTTAGGTGATTTTAGCGATATCAAAGTATTTGATAAACTGAAAGTTATACTAATTTCATCTTCAGAAAATCGAGCAGTAATTACTGGAAATAGGGAAGGTGAAGTGGAATTTGTTAATAGAAACGGTGAGTTGAAAATAAGAATGCCATTTCCTAAATTATTATCTGGAGATGATATTACGATTAAATTGTATTTTAAAGATATAGAATCAATATCAGCCAGCGAAGGTTCTTATGTTGCAAGTGACGATAAATTTAAAGCTACGATCATGGATTTAAATGCTCGTGAAGGGGCAGAGATCAATATCGATATCGATGTCCAAAAAGTAAATGTAAAAGCGGTAACAGGTGGAATCATTGAATTGTCTGGTAAAGCGTTAAATCAGGACGTTGTGTTGATGTCAGGTGGTGTTTTGAATTCAAAGGATTTATATACCTCACAAACGACTATAAGCGTTTCTGCGGGAGGAACTGCCGAAATATATGCTACTACCCTTGTTGACGCAAAAGTTAGAGCAGGAGGCTCTATTTACATTTATGGAAGTCCAAAACAAATCAATAAAGAAACATTGTTTGGTGGAACCATCGTAGAGAAAAAATAATCTATAGTTATAAATTTTAATGATAAACGATATTTTATCCGGAATTCCTTGGGGAGTTTTCTTAAGTTTTATGATAGGTCCGGTATTTTTTATTTTACTTGAAACAAGTATTATAAAAGGTTTTAGGGCTGCAATAGTTTTTGATTTAGGTGTTATTTTAGGTGATATCGTATTTATAGGTATTGCATACTTGGGTAGTTATAGGTTAATTCAATCTTTAAAAGACAAACCGGCTCTCTTTATTTTTGGAGGGATGCTCATGTTAGCCTATGGTATAATTTCTTTTGTGAGTTTAAGAAAAGAAAAAAAGATAGACACTAAACAAATTGATAATGAAATCATAAAAAGAGACTATTTTAGTCTTTTTATTAAGGGATTTTTCTTGAACATTATTAATATTGGAGTGCTGGGATTTTGGTTAGCAATAATCATTTCGGTAGGACCAAAATTAGATATGCAAACCTCGAGAATGTTTACTTTTTTTAGTGCAGTAATTATTACTTATTTATTAGTTGATTGTGTTAAAATACTTTTAGCTAAACAGTTAAAAACAAAAATGACTCCAACAAATATCTTAAAAATTAAAAAAGGAATAAGTATTGTTCTAATGGTTTTTGGATTGGTTTTGATAACACAAGGTTGGTTTCCAAAAGAAAAAGAAATGGTAAAAAATGCATTTCAGAAAATAGAGAAAGAAAATTAAATTTTTTACTTTATATATTAAAACCGCTCTAGTTGAGCGGTTTTTTTTATGTTCAATTTTTTAAACATAAACTTGATTTGAAGGTAATATCTAAAATTTTTGTTATTAATTGAGTAGTTCTATTTAGGCTATATGAAGTGCTTTTGTGAGTTTAGGATAAAAAAAATATCCAAGTTTCCTTGAAGGTTTTAGAGGCATCGTGCAGATTCAAACCTTTGCTTTATATAATTTTTTCTAAATATTGAACATAAAAAAAACCTTCAAATTTCTTTGAAGGTTAGTAGTCTCGTTTGGATTATAACTTTTACTTTATATAATTTTTCCAAAAATGGAACATAAAAAAACCTTCAAATTTCTTTGAAGGTTATAGTTTTATGATTCGGATTCGAACCTTTGCTTTATATCATTTTTTCTAAAAATTGAACATAAAAAAAACCTGCAAGTTTCTTTGAAG
>NZ_JASMRH010000020.1:56006-86493 GCF_041431385.1 Flavobacterium sp. Arc2
ACCTGCAAGTTTCTTTGAAGGTTATAGTTTCATCATTCGGATTCGAACCTTTGCTTTATATCATTTTTTCTAAAAATTAAACATAAAAAAAACCTTCAAATTTCTTTGAAGGTTTTAGAGGCATCGTGCGGATTCGAACCGCAGTAGGAGCTTTTGCAGAGCCCAGCCTAGCCACTCGGCCACGACGCCATTTGTTGAATGGATGGCAAAAGTACTTAAAAAGTTTAGAGTTTAAAAGTTTAAAGTTTAAAAGTTTTAAAAAATATTTACTTTATCCTTTTTAAAGTACTTTTAAATTTACTCTATTGCCAAAGTGTTTAGCTTCTGTATTTTTCTAGTTCAACAGTAACCGCTTCGACATCACCACCAATAGGAGGGTTTAATTTAGAAACAGCCAAGAGTATTCTTGATATTTCTGGAATTTCTCCAAAAACACGAGTAATTATTCTTTGTGCTACATGTTCTAGTAAATGAGAGCGAATTTCCATTTCTTCGACTACAATAGTATTTAATAATACATAATCAACGGTATCCTTCAAGTCGTCCGACTGGCAAGATTTTCGTAAGTCGGTTTTTATTTCAAGGTCAATCGAGTAATCGGAACCAATTTTTCCTTCTTCGATCAGGCAACCATGATAGGAGTAGGTGCGTATATTTTTTAATTTAATAGTCCCCATTTTGAGTATCGTCTTTAATTAGTTTGTTTAATTTTTTATAAAAGTACGAATTATTTGAATTTTATTGGCTTAAAAAGAAATAACCAAATCCTGCATTCGCTATTTAACCAACAATTTTGGTAACTTTGCTTCTTTAATAAAACATTATGTCTACAGAAGAAAAATCACTTCATTTTATAGAACAGATTATAGAAGAAAGCTTAAGTAACGGTTTTCCAAAGGATGAACTACGTTTTCGTTTTCCGCCGGAACCAAACGGTTATTTACATATTGGTCACGCTAAATCAATTTGTCTGAATTTTGGTTTAGGATTAAAGTACAATGCCCCAGTTAATCTTCGTTTTGACGATACGAATCCAGCTAAAGAAGAGCAGGAATATGTTGATGCCATCAAAGAAGATTTATTATGGTTGGGATTTAATTGGACTGAAGAACGCTATTCTTCAGATTACTTTCAGCAGCTGTACGATTGGGCGGTTGAAATGATTAAAAATAACAAAGCTTATGTAGATAGTCAATCTTCTGAGGATATGGCTATTCAAAAAGGAACACCTACTCAACCTGGAGTGGATGGTCCTTATAGAAATCGTTCTGTAGCTGATAATTTGGCTTTATTTGAAGCAATGAAAAATGGAGATTACCCAGAAGGGAGCCATGTTTTACGTGCTAAAATTGACATGTCATCAAAAAATATGTTGATGCGGGATCCTTTAATGTACCGTGTTTTACACCGTCATCATCATAGAACAGGAAATGATTGGAAAATTTATCCGATGTATGATTTCGCTCATGGCGAAAGTGATTATGTGGAGCAAGTTTCGCATTCGATCTGTACGCTTGAGTTTGTGATGCATCGTGAGTTATACGATTGGTTTTTGGACCAAATTTGTGATAAAGATAAAGTAAGACCACATCAATATGAATTTGCTCGTTTGAACCTGAATTACACGGTAATGAGCAAGCGAAAGTTGTTGCAATTAGTGCAGGAAAAAATTGTTAATGGATGGGATGATCCTAGAATGCCAACTATTTCTGGATTAAGAAGAAGAGGGTACACTCCTGCTTCTATTCGTAAGTTTTGTGATATCATTGGTGTTGCAAAGCGTGAGAATGTGATTGACGTATCGCTCTTGGAATTTTGCCTAAGGGAAGATTTAAATAAAACAGCACCTAGAGTAATGGCAGTTTTAGATCCAGTAAAATTGGTAATTACTAATTATCCTGAAGATAAAGAAGAGTCATTAGACGCTGAAAATAATCAAGAAGATGATGCTGCAGGTTTTAGAAAATTGCCTTTCTCTCGAGAATTATATATAGAAAGAGAAGATTTTCTAGAAGTGGCTCCAGCTAAATTTTTCCGTTTAAGTATAGGAAATGAAGTGCGTCTTAAAAATGCGTATATCATTAAAGGCGAAAGTGTTGTAAAAGACAGTGAAGGTACTATTACCGAAATTCATGTTACTTATGATGAAGACAGCCGAAGCGGTAGTGGGAGTGAAGCTTCACAACGAAAGGTGGCAGGAACTTTGCATTGGGTTTCTATAAAACATGCCATTGAAGCTGAAGTCCGTTTATACGATCGTTTGTTTATTGATGAAGCACCAGACAGTCATAAGGAAAAGAACTTTTTAGAATTTATGAATTCTAATTCTCTTGAAATAGTGAAAGGTTTTGTGGAGCCAAGCTTAGCTTCCAGTATAGCTGGAGATAAATTTCAGTTCCAACGTTTGGGTTATTTCAATACAGATAAAGACAGTGCCGAAGGTAAACTGATTTTCAATAAAACGGTTGGTCTAAAAGATGCTTGGGAAGAGAAAGGAAAAAAGGAAGCTAATTTATTGATGAATACTCAAAAAGAAATCAATAAATATGTTAAGGAAAAAGACGCTTCGAATGGTGATTTGATTTTGGAAAATATCGTTGCTAATATACAAAGTATTGATAATTTCAGCCTCATCAATCAGACGGTTGCTAAAAATGTTAAAAATGACAATAACTCTTTATTGTTTGCTAATTTAATTTTACTGCATTCTGATAAAGTGCAACCAAAAGATATTGAAAAAGAGGTTCTGACTAAATTATACACGATGTCTTTAAAAAGTCAATTGGCCGCTGTAAGAATTTTAGCAATTCAGAATTTAAAATCGGATGTTGATAATTTTAATGAATTTCAAAATCAACTTTCGGAATTAGACAGTACAGAGAAAAATGAAAAAGTTATAGATGTATTAAAAGATTTAAAGCTGTAAGTTCATTTTTTTTGGAATAATAGATATTATCAATTAATAGCACCTTTTTTAAGGTGCTATTCTTATTATTGTAAAAATCTATCAGTTTTATTTATATAATTGATTTTTTATATTAGAAATGACTTTCACAGCGAGTGATTAAGCTATTTTTAATTCTTATACATTCAATAGTATAACTTATATAGTTTTCTTTCAATAGTAAGCTTTATTTAAGTTTTTCCTCTTTTCGGAATCACTTTTAGTTATTGTTAACATCACACTGTTAATAAAATTTGTATCTTTATAATATTATTAATCAAATACTAAAAATTATGTCAAAGAATACTGGAAATACGATTTTAGCAATTTTAACTGGTGCAGCTATTGGAGCTGGTGTTGGAATTTTATTTGCTCCGGATAAAGGTTCAAGAACAAGAGTAAAAATTAAAGACGGTTACAAAGATGCTCAAAAAGATTTACAAAAAAAGTATGAAGAACTTTCTGAGGAGGTAAAAACAAAATTATCAACTAAGAAATTTGATTTTGAGGGTAGCTATGATGATTTGCTTTCAAGTATGAGTCATAAAACGGGAGATGTAATTACTTTTCTCGAAAGTAAATTAGCAGAATTGAAAGATAAAAACGCAAAACTTCAAAAATAAGTACGAAGCTTTAAATTTGAAAATACATAATATATGGCATTTGAAGAAATAAAAGAAAATGTTGAAGAAATTCAAGACCAAGCGGAAGCTTATATAGAAAGTAATCTAGCCTATTATAAGTTACGAACTTTTAAAATGGCGATGAAATCAGCTACTACGATTTTAAAGTTTTCTTTGATATTGTTATGTTTTGGTATGGTTTTATTATTTCTTTCTTTAGCCCTTGCATTTGCTCTTGGAAATTATTTAGATAGTTATCCTTTTGGATTTTTAATTGTTGGAGTGATTTATCTTCTTGCTACGGGGCTTTTATTTTTAGTTAGAGACAAGATAGTGGAAGGACCTCTATTAGAGAAATTTTCAGAAATATTTTTTAACGACTAAACTAAACTATGGGAACTATAAAATATTCATCGTACGCTCAAATTGACAGAGAACTAGAGATTTTAAAGATTGAAAAAGAAATCAGTTATCAAAAAATTGTTTTTAGATACTATAAAACAAAGGAAAGCATTGCACCAAAGCATTTACTAAACAATTTGTTAGGCTCCATTAAGACAAGTTTTAGTGGCTCTTATGGGACCATATTAAATGTTGCGGTACCATTAATCATTAATTGGATAATAAATAAAAAAAGAGGCCGCTAAGCCTCTTTTTTGTTATACTAATAAAAACGTTATTCCTCTGTTTCTTCGTCTTCATCATTTACCTCTTTATCTTTAATGGGAATGATAGTAGGTTCAGTTTTTGCTTTCGCTTTTCTATTTCCTTTTTTCATTGATTCACCTACCATATTACTAGCAGTGAAACTAGCTACCATGTTGTTTAACATGTCGCTACCTGCTTGTGGTGAATTAGGTAGTAAGATTAAATTAGAATTGGTATCAGCACCTATTGCTTGTAAAGTATCGTAATGTTGTGTAACTACAATCAATGCCGAAGCTTCTTGTGAGTTTATACCAACTCTATTTAGTACATCTACACTTTCTACTAATCCTCTAGCAATCTCTCTTCTCTGATCTGCAATACCTTGTCCTTGTAGACGTTTGCTTTCCGCTTCTGCCTTGGCTTTGGCTACAATTCTAATTCTTGACGCTTCTGCCTCAAATTCAGCGACAGTTTTCTCTCTATCTGCGGCATTAATTCTATTCATAGCATTTTTTACTTGAATATCTGGATCAATATCAGTTACTAAGGTATTGATAATAGTATATCCATAAGTAGTCATCGCTTCATTTAATTCGCTTTTTACAGCTATGGCGATGTCATCTTTTCTTTCAAAAACATCATCTAGTTTTAATTTGGGCACTTCGGCACGAACCACATCAAAGACATAAGAAGTAATTTGGTCATGCGCATATTCTAATTTGTAAAAAGCATCATAAACCGTTTCTTTAATTACCATAAATTGAACCGAAACTTTAAGTTTTACAAAAACGTTATCTTTAGTTTTAGTCTCGATAATTACATCTAGTTGTTGGATTTTAAGATTTACCCTTCCCGCAACTCTGTCAATTAGTGGAATTTTTAGTTGCAGTCCTGATTGTCTGACACTATGAAATCTGCCGAATCGTTCTATGATAACAGAAGTTTGCTGCTTCACCGTAAAAAAAGAAGACAGTAGAATAAATAATCCAATAACAAGAAGGATAATTAAGGTAATGTTCATAAGATTTATAATTTAGGTTAAAAATGACTGTTAAATTACAAAAAAACTTTAGGTTTGTGAACCTTTAATTCAAGAATATGAAAAAGCTATATTTCACATCCGTTCTATTTTTAGTAGGATGCACGATTTTTGCACAATATGGCTATAGGGATTCTAATAGGATAGGAATCACGTTCGGGGTTAATCATTTTGCTTTAAATACAGATAATTTTCAAACAAAGGCTGATTTAGGTTGGAACGCTAGCCTATCTATGAGAGGAAATTTTTATAATAACTGGGATATGGTTTATGCGCTAGAGTTTAGTGAGAATAATTTTTCAGTGGCTACTAGTAAACTCAATGTTCAAGATGTAGATGTCAATTATAAACTGGCTTCTGCTCAAATATCATTACAGTTGAGTTATATTATTGTAGAAAATCATTTAAGTGTGGAATTTGGTCCAATTGTCCAAGTGAACGGAAAATTTAAACTTGATTTTGAAGATGAGAATAATACAATTAAAGGTACCGCTCTGTTAGCAAAGGATATTGTTGATATTTCTAAATTCAATTTTTATCCCGCTGTTGGTATTACAGCTGGAGTACGTCATTTTAGGTTTAATATGTCGTATCAGTATGGAATCAATAACATGCTTGAAAATTTGAACTCTAAGGGTATTGGAGTCAATTTTAAGGGAAATCCCGGAATATTCAGTGGAAAAATAATCTTATATTTATAAAAAAAGCCTCCGTTAATATGGAGGCTTTTAGTTTTTTATAAGGTTTCAATTGCTTTATGTATTCTACTAATTGTTTCTTCTTTTCCAACGACTTCAACAATATCAAATAGGTGGGGGCCTTTTAAAGCACCAACTAAACTTAAACGGAAAGGTTGCATCACTTTTCCCATTCCTATTTCGTTTTTCGTCATCCAGTCTTTTACAATAGTTTCTATATTGGTAGATGTGAAATCAGTTATTTCTTGCAGCACAGAAATCAATTCCTGCATTAATGCGGGTGTTTCTTCCTTCCAGTTTTTAGATGCTTTGGCATCATAGTCAGTTGGAGCCACAAAAAAGAAATCAGTCAAATCCCAAAATTCAGATACAAAATGAGCACGTTCTTTAATTAATGAAACCACTTTAATTAGTACATTTTCATCAATAGTGAAACCTTTAGACTCTAAGATAGGAGTGAAGGCTTTCGCCAAAGTGGCATCTTCTTGTTTGATTAGATATTGGTGATTGAACCATTTGTTTTTTTCTGGATCAAATTTAGCACCCGCTTTGTGAACTCTGTTCAAATCAAAAGCTTCAGCTAATTCTTCCAAAGTATATATTTCTTTCTCTGTTCCATCATTCCAACCCAATAAGGCTAGGAAGTTAACGACTGCTTCTGGAAAGAAACCTTTTTCTCTGTAACCAGATGAAATTGCTTCTTCCGTTTTCCATTCTAATGGGAATACAGGGAATCCTAGTTTATCTCCATCTCGTTTGGATAATTTTCCATTTCCGATTGGTTTTAAAATCAAAGGCAGATGTGCAAATTCAGGGGCATCCCAACCAAAAGCTCTGTATAGTAAAACGTGTAATGGCATAGACGGCAACCATTCTTCTCCACGAATAACATGTGAAGTTTCCATTAAATGGTCATCTACAATATTAGCCAAATGGTAAGTTGGCATTCCATCACTTTTAAACAATACTTTATCATCTAGTAAGCTAGTTTCAAATTTTACATCACCACGAATGATATCTTGCAAATGCAATGTTTCACCAACGGGAGTTTTAAAACGGATTACATAAGCATCACCATTTGCGATTCTTTTAGCAGTTTCTTCAACAGAAATTACTAGAGAAGTATCTAGTAACTCTCTATTGGTGTGATTGTAAATAAAAGTTTTACCTTGTTCTTCTTGTTCTTTTCTTGCTGTATCTAATGCTTCAGCAGTGTCAAAAGCATAATAGGCCCAACCCGTGTTTATTAATTGGTCAGCATATTCTCTATATAAAGGTTTTCTTTCGCTTTGACGGTAAGGACCAAATTTTTCGTTTTTTCCTATTGTTTCATCAGGAGAAATCCCTAACCATTGTAATGCTTCCATTATATACGCTTCGGCACCAGGAACAAAACGATTTTGATCAGTATCTTCGATTCGTAAAAAGAAAACACCATTATTTTTCTTGGCAAACAAATAATTGAATAGGGCAGTACGCACTCCGCCAATATGTAAAGGTCCTGTTGGACTAGGTGCAAAACGCACACGAACTTGCTTCGACATTTTTATAAATTTTGATGCAAAGATACAATTTCAATTGCTGAACTGTAGAATTTGAAAACGACATAATTTTAACATTTTTGATATTGATGGTTTTTAACATTTCTTTATTCATATAAATTATTACTTTTATTGGTTATATAAAACAAATAAAAGCTTTGGAATCTTCAAATAGTATTTATCAAAAGTTAGAAGTATTTATTAGGAAGTATTACACTAATGAATTGATAAGGGGAATTGTACTTTTTATCGGTTTAGGATTGTTGTGTTTTTTATTCACGCTGTTCGTGGAATATTTTCTTTGGCTGCAGCCAATTGGAAGATCTATTTTATTTTGGACTTTTATTGTTGTAGAAGTAGTGCTGTTATTTCGTTTTATTTTGTTTCCAATATTTAAGTTGTTTAAATTCCAAAAAGGGATTGACTATGACCAGGCATCCAAAATTATAGGAAATCACTTTGCGGATGTCAATGATACGTTGACTAATTTTCTCCAATTATCGAATTCAGATAAAGTGGAACGGTCATCTGAATTGCTTTTGGCGTCTATCGATCAAAAGGCAAATGCATTGCGAACAATTCCTTTTGGCAAGGCTATAAATTTTAGCTCTAATAAAAGTTATTTACCTTTTGCAATAGTTCCCATTTTACTTTTTCTATTCTTTTATCTATCCGGTAATAGTGCTGTTATTTCTCAGAGTTTAAATCGAGTGGTGCATTTTAATGATACGTTTTTACCGCCTGCACCTTTTAAATTTATAGTGGTCAATAGCGATTTGCAATGTGAACAGAATAAAGATTTTTTGCTCAGAATTAAAACGGAAGGAAATGTAGTTCCTGAAAACGCATTGATTTTTATTGATGGCGAAAGTTATTTTATGGAGAACAGTAAGCTTGGTGAGTTTCAATTTAAAATCGATAAGCCAATGGTGGATGTAGTGTTTCATATAGAAGGAAACGCTGTTTCGTCAGCTGAGTATAAGTTGAAAGTGGTTGCTGTGCCAACAATTTCAAACTTTGAGATGCAATTGAATTACCCATCATATTTGAATAAAAAATCTGAAGTAGTTAAAGGAACAGGAAACGCGGTAATCCCTGAAGGTACTAAGGTAACTTGGAGAATTAATTCTTTGGCGACCGAAGATATAGTGTGGGCGGATGAAAGTACGCGTTTTCCGTTTCAAAAGAAAGAAAACATTTTTTTATTGTCTAAAAGTATAGGTCAAAATACAGATTACCAAATAATTACCTCTAATAAGCAGGTGAAAGATCATGAAAAACTGAATTATCAGCTTACGGTGGTTAAGGATCAGTTCCCTAGTATCGATGCAAACTATGCTCCGGATAGTTTGAAGGTAGATAAAAGTTTTATTCTGGGACAAATTACAGATGATTATGGATTGTCAAAATTACAAGTGGTGTATTACCCTAAGGATAAACCAGACGCTGTTAAACGTGGAACGATTTCAATAAAGAGTTCTGGTTACGAGCAATTTTTATTTTCTTTTCCTACTGGGTTAGCAGTTGAACAGGGAGTTTCCTACGAGTATTATTTTGAGGTTTTTGATAATGATGCAATGCATGGTTTTAAAAGTTCAAAATCTTCTGTGTTTTCTAATCGAATTGCAACCGATGAGGAGAAGAAAAGTGAATTGTTGCAAAAGCAAAATGACAACATTAATAGTCTTCAAAAGTCGTTAAAGAATCAAGATAAGCAATTTTCTGAAATAGATAAAGTGCAAAAGACAGCCAAAGAGAAAGAGCAATTTGAATTCAAAGATCAGCAAAATGTAAAAGATTTTATTCAGCAGCAGAAGAAGCAGGATGAGATGATGAAGGAATTTGCGAAGAAAATGAAGGAGAATTTAGATCAGTTAAAAACGACTCCAAAAGATGAATTAAAGGAAGAGTTAAAAAAACGCTTAGACAAAGCAGATCAAGATTTGCAAAAGAATCAAAAACTTTTGGATGAATTAAAGGAGCTTAATGATAAAATAAAGAATGAAGAATTACTTAATAAATTAGATCAATTTAAACAGAATAGTAGAAACCAAGTAAAGAATTTGGAGCAGTTAGTAGAACTGACTAAGAAGTATTATGTTGAAAAGAAGGCGGAGCAGTTAGGGGATAAATTAGATAAGTTGGCGGCAAAACAGAATAAATTGGCTGAGGATGAAAAGGAAAATTCTGCTGATAAACAAAAGAAGATTAACTCTGAATTTGATACTATTGAAGATGAATTAAAAGACTTGGATATTGATAATGCCAAATTGAAATCACCAGTCGATTTACCGAATGATAGTGCGACCGAAAAAAGTATTGCTAATGATTTAAAGAAAGCGACTGACGAACTTCAAAAAGAGAACAAAGCAAAGGCAATACCAAATCAGAAGAATGCTGCTGATAAGATGAAGTCTATGTCTAAGAAGATGTCGCAAAGTTTAGAAGGAAGTGCTAAAGAACAGATGGAAGAAGATGTGAAAATGTTGCGACAAATATTAGATAATTTATTAGCTTTTTCATTGTCTCAGGAGTATGTTATGGTTCAATTTAGAGGTTTGAAAAATGGGTCTCCTGCTTTTAATAAGAATATTAAGTTACAGCAAGATCTAAAACTGCAGTTTAAACATGTTGATGATAGTTTGTTTGCGATGTCTTTACGTAACTCAAAAATTGCAGAAGACATTACGAAGGAGATTGGGAATGTACATTATAACATTGATAAATCCTTAATCAGTTTAGCAGATGCGCAAATACCAAAAGGTTTATCACACCAGCAGTACGCGGTTTCATCCGCTAATAAGCTAGGTGATTTCTTGAGTGATATTTTGAATAATATGCAAGAATCGTTGTCTGGCATGGGTTCTGGAAAACCAAAACCTGGTGGTGGGCAAGGAATGCAATTGCTAGATATTATTAAAAAGCAAGAGGGTCTTGGTCAAAAAATGAAGGAGGGGATGAAGAATGGGCAAAAGCCTGGAGATGGAAAAGAGGAAAAGCTGGGTCAAGGTTCTAAGAGTGGAAAACAAGGTTCGCAAGATGGCGGTATGGATGAAGGTGATGCGCAAGTTTTGTTAGAAATTTACAAGGAACAAAAAAAGCTACGTGAAGCATTAGAAAAAGAACTGAGTAAACAAGGTTTGGGTGGTAGTGGTCAGAATGCTTTGGAACAGATGAAACAAATTGAGAAGCAGTTGTTGAACAAAGGTTTTAATAACGAGACACTGCAAAAGATACTGAATGTGAAGCAGGAATTATTGAAATTAAACACGGCTGTTCAAGAACAAGGGGAGGAAAATAAGCGACAATCAGAGAACAATAGGAGAGAGTTTAATAATGAATCTAAACCATTGCCTGACGCCTTGTTAGATTATTTAAATAGCATTGAGATATTAGACAGACAATCGTTACCTTTGCGCTCGAATTTTAACCGCAAGGTTCAAGAATATTTTAATAAAAAATGATCAATTTTAATTACGAAAACGAGTTCAACTTAGAGAACGAAGGTGCTATTACAAAGTGGCTATCTGAAGTGATTTTATCTGAGGGCAAGAAAGAGGGTGAAATAAACTACATCTTTTGTGATGACGAATACTTACACAAAATCAATCTTGAATATCTAAACCATGATACACTGACTGATATTATCAGTTTTGATTATACGATGGGGAATGAGATAGGAGGTGATATTTTTATATCTGTAGAGCGTGTTCAGGATAATGCTAGTGATTTTAAAGTGTCTTTTGAAGAAGAGCTTAGAAGAGTAATGGTTCACGGTGTGCTTCATTATTGTGGATATAAGGACAAAGGAGAAGAAGATGAGTCGCTGATGCGCTCCAAAGAAAATGAAAAATTAGCGCTGTTCCACGTGGAACAATAAAATACTAACTCAACCGATCTCTATTTATGTTTCACGTGGAACATTGGTAAATTAAATTAGTTTTTGGCGTTGTGTTTTTAAGGTGTTTCACGTGGAACAATCTTGAAAGATGAAAGATTCTGACAGGAGTTGTGCTGCTGGGAACGAGAAAATAAATTGAGATTTCAAAAACAGAAACGCTTTTGGTGTTGAAATCTCGCCCCTGTTAAACGGGATAAATTCATATAATAAGATGTTTCAAGAAGAATATGATGTTATTGTTGTGGGTGCAGGACATGCCGGTTCTGAGGCTGCTGCTGCTGCTGCAAACTTGGGTTCAAAAACGCTTTTGGTAACAATGAGCTTGCAGAATATTGCGCAGATGTCTTGTAATCCTGCAATGGGAGGAATTGCAAAAGGTCAGATCGTAAGAGAAATCGATGCGCTTGGTGGGTATTCAGGAATTGTCTCAGACAAGACTGCGATCCAGTTCAAGATGTTGAATAAATCAAAAGGTCCTGCAATGTGGTCGCCGCGTGTTCAAAGTGACCGTATGCGATTTGCTGAGGAGTGGAGAATGATGTTAGAAGGAACTCCAAATCTTGATTTTTATCAGGAGATGGTAAAAGGTTTGTTGATTGAAAACGGAAAGGTAAAAGGAATTACAACTGCGCTAGGAATCGAAATTAAAGCGAAGTCGGTGGTGTTGACAAATGGAACTTTCTTGAATGGAATAATCCATATTGGTGATAAAAATTTTGGTGGAGGTAGAGCGGGCGAAAGTGCTTCTCATGGTATTACCGAAGATTTAATCAATGCTGGTTTTGAAGCTGGAAGAATGAAGACTGGAACACCTCCAAGAGTGGATGGACGGTCTTTGGATTATTCGAAAATGAACGAAGAAAAAGGAGATGCTAAACCGGATAAGTTTTCTTATTCTGATTTGACGACGCCTTTAATTCATCAGCGATCTTGTCACATGACGTACACTTCTTTGGAGGTGCATGATATTTTGAGAGAAGGTTTTGATCGTTCGCCAATGTTTAACGGAAGAATAAAAAGTCTTGGACCAAGATATTGTCCATCGATTGAGGATAAGATAAATCGTTTTGCCGATAAAGAAAGACACCAATTGTTTATAGAGCCAGAAGGGTGGAAAACCTGTGAGGTTTATGTGAATGGTTTTTCTACTTCACTTCCTGCAGATATTCAATATAAGGCGATGCAATCTGTTGCTGGTTTTGAAAAGGTAAAATTCCTTCGTGCAGGTTATGCGATCGAATACGATTACTTTCCACCAACACAATTGAAACATACTTTAGAAACGAAGTTAGTTGAAGGTTTATATTTTGCCGGACAAATTAACGGGACGACCGGTTATGAAGAAGCTGCTTCCCAAGGATTGATGGCTGGAATAAATGCGCATTTAAAAGTGCACGAAAAAGCACCTTTAATTTTGAAAAGAGATGAGGCATATATTGGAGTTTTAATTGATGATTTAATTACCAAAGGAACCGAAGAGCCTTACCGCATGTTTACTTCGCGAGCAGAGTACAGAACGTTATTGCGTCAGGATAATGCCGATTTCAGATTGACTCCTATGGCACATGAAATAGGTTTGGCTTCTGAAAAGCGTTTGCGTCGTATGGAACATAAGCTAAAGGAGTCGGAAAAAATGGTTTCGTTTTTTAAAGAAACTAGTGTTAGTGTTGCAGAAGCAAATCCAATATTAGAATCAAAGGATACTGCCTTAATTACTCAGGGAGATAAATTGTTTAAAGTTTTCTCACGTCCGCAAATTGATATGGTCGACATCTTGAAATTTGATAAAGTGAAAACATATATTGAAGCGAATGATTTAGATCAGGAAATTCTAGAGCAAGCCGAAATCCAAGTAAAGTATTCTGGTTATATAGATAAGGAAAGAAACAACGCGGATAAACTAACTCGTTTAGAAGATGTGAAAATTCCTGAAGATTTTGATTATGATAAAATAAAATCAATGTCTATAGAGGCGAGACAGAAGCTAGGTAAGATTCGTCCAGTAACGATTTCTCAGGCATCGAGAATCAGTGGAGTTTCTCCAAGTGATGTTTCGGTACTTTTGATTTATATGGGAAGATAAGATGTTTGATTTCAGATTAACGATTTTTGATTTATGATCTTTTTTAAATCTGCAATCAAAAATCGTTAATCTTCATTCTAAAATGACATGTTCCACGTGAAACTATGGCCGTAAGCCTTGTTATTACTAAGGAGCTTGTGTTTTAAAAATAAAATAAATTTAATATTTAATTTTCAATCTTTACGTTTATACTAAAAATTGAAAACTGACGACTGAGAACTAAAAATGGATATTTCAAATAAAAAGCATTTCCTTACAGTAAAAGACCATTCTGTTTCTAAAGAAACATTTGACTTGTACCACGATGAAACAACGGACATGTTAATTACATATCCGCAACCTAGTTTAGAAAACTTGGGTAAGTATTATGAAAGTGAAGATTACATTTCGCATACAGACGGAAAACGATCTTTGTTTGAAAAGGCATACCATTTTATAAAAGGCATCGCTTTAAAAAATAAATTGGAGCTAATCAATTTGCAACAACCTAATAAAGGAAGTATTTTAGATATTGGTGCTGGTACTGGAGATTTTTTGGCTGTAGCCAAAGAAAATGGTTGGAAGACAGTAGGAGTGGAGCCAAGTGATAAAGCGAGAGCTATTGCCTTGAAAAAAGCAGTTTCTTTTGTTGAGGATACTTCGGGATTAGAAAGTCAGTCTTTTGACGTGATTACGATGTGGCATGTTTTAGAACATGTTCCAAATTTAGACAACCAAATAAAAGAATTAAAACGTTTGCTAAAACCAGCGGGAACTTTAATTGTTGCGGTTCCAAATTTTAATTCTTTCGATGCAAAACATTATGGTGCATTTTGGGCTGCTTATGATGTACCAATTCATTTTTGGCATTTTTCTAAAAAAGCCATTAAATTGCTTTTTGAAAAAGAAGATATGAAATTAGAAAAAGTGCTGCCTATGAAATTTGACTCTTTTTATGTGAGTTTGTTATCTGAAAAGTACAAACATGGAAAAATGAATTTTGTTAAGGCATTTTTTGTTGGATTGCAGTCGAACATAAAAGCCAAACAAAATTTTGAATATTCATCCCATATCTACGTTCTAAAAAACAAGTAAATCGAATTTAAGTCTAGTTTAAGCCGTGATTCCCTCTTTTATGGGTGTTGTTGTTACTTGTTTTAATTTTGTTTCTTATTTGAGCGCTGTTGAAGTCGGTTTTTATAGCAATAAGTTATAAAATCGGTCTTTTTAATAATAAAATCTGATAGTATAATTTTTTGCTAATTTTTAAAGTTTTTTAGGATACTCTCTAATTTTTTATATTTTTGCTATAAACACATAAATTCCAAACAAACCAAAATGAAAAAAGTATTATTAATTATCGCAATTTCTATTTCAGTTGTTGCTTGCAACAAAACCGCAGATGTTAAAGAAGTAAAAACAGCTTACGTAGATACTTCGGTATTAATGAAAGAATATACAGAAGCGAAAGATCTTGAAGCGAAATATAAAGCTCAGTCTGAAGAAAAAGGAAGACAGCTTGATGCGGAGATTAAACGTTTCAAAGAAGATGCTGCTAACTTTCAAAGTCAAGCGCAAGCAAATGGTCAAACGTGGGCACAACAAAAAGGAGCTGAATTACAAAAAAGAGAGCAACAATTGAGTTATGCTCAACAAGCTTTATCTCAACAATTACAACAAGAAAGTGGTGCAGAAATGGACTCTTTAGTAAGTGGAGTAAAAAAATTCATCAAAGCTTACGGTAAAGAAAAAGGATATTCTTATATCTACGGTACGGGTGATGCTGCATCAGTTTTATATGCTGAAGATAAATACGACATTACAAAAGATATTGTAAAAGCATTAAACGACAAATACACAGCAGCTGCTAAAACAGTTGATAAAGTAGAAGATAAAGCAGAAGAGAAAAAATAATCGCTACTTTTTTACAATCATATCAATGCCTTTATTCTGTTTTTAGAATAAAGGCATTGTTTTTTTAGTCCATTTACTTCTGGAACAGTGGTTTTATATTTTAAGCCGATATTGTTTTTTGGATTATAAAAAAGTTACTTTTACTACGCTTTAATTCAAACTTTGTTGAGGGGAAAATTAGGGCAGTTCAAATTTTATTTCTACTTAATTTATCCGCCTAATGCAAGCCATATCCGAAGCCGCAGAATACACCTTACAATTTATCAATCAAACACAACGGTCTATATTCCTGACCGGGAAAGCGGGTACAGGAAAGACTACGCTTTTACGTGAAATTATTGCGACCACACATAAGAACACGGTTGTAGTAGCACCCACGGGAATTGCCGCACTAAATGCGGGAGGTGTGACGATACATTCTATGTTTCAATTGCCTTTCGGCGGTTTTATCCCTTCGTTTAATGTCGAATCCCAGTTTACTGAAACCGTAAAATTCGAGTCAAAGGATACTTTGCGCAGGCATTTTAAAATGGGCGGACTAAAGAAATCGGTGATTCGAAATATGGAACTGCTGGTTATTGATGAAGTAAGTATGTTGCGTGCCGATTTGTTGGACGCCATGGATTACATGATGCAAACGGTACGAAAGAAGACAACGCCTTTTGGAGGGGTACAGGTTTTGTTTATAGGCGATTTATTACAATTGCCTCCAGTGATTCGGGATGAGGAGTGGCGAACTTTGCGTGCTTATTACAAAGGGAAATTCTTTTTTCACTCTCATGTAGTGCAGCAAAATCCGCCGTTATATATTGAATTATCCAAAATTTTCCGTCAAACGGATTCTACTTTTATTTCTGTTTTGAATAATTTGCGGAACAACCAAATTACTACCGAAGATATTCAGGTGCTGAACAAATATGTCAAACCTGATTTTGATTTAAAGGCAAATAAAGGATATATAACCCTGACCACACATAATGCCAAAGCGGATACCATGAACTCGCAGGCTTTACATGATTTAAAAGGCGAGTTAATTACATACAAACCGGATATTGTAGGTGATTTTCCAGAAAAAATATTTCCGATCGAAGAAAATTTAAAGCTCAAGATAGGAGCGCAGGTCATGTTTGTTAAAAATGACTTGTCTATTGATAAGAACTATTTTAATGGAAAAATGGGGGTTATCAAGTCATTGTCAAGCCAAGAAATTCTTGTCCATTTTCCAGAGGAAGAGAAGACCATAGAAGTCGAGAAATACGAATGGCAAAACATCCGCTACAAGGTAGATCAGGCGACTAAGGAAATTGAAGAAGAGGTTTTGGGGACTTTTGTGCATTATCCAATCAAGTTGGCTTGGGCAATTACGGTTCATAAAAGCCAAGGTCTTACTTTTGATAAAGCAGCAATCGATGTTTCGCAGGTTTTTATGCCAGGACAAGCTTATGTTGCATTATCGCGTTTGCGTTCGTTAGAAGGGCTTATTTTACTCTCTCCGTTAAGAATGAATGGTATTTCTAATGATCAAGATGTGATGGATTATTCATTGAATAAAGCCTCGGAGGAATTGTTGAAAAACTCACTGCATTTTGAAACCAAAAATTTCATCCATAACTATCTGATAAATAGTTTTGATTGGGGTGATTTGGCACAGGAATGGCGCAACCACAAGTTCAGTTATTCGGAGAAATCAGAAAGCTCTGAAAAATCAAAACATTCCGTTTGGGCAGCGAAACAGTTAATTGCCATCGATTCGTTATTGGATCCATCCAAAAAATTCATTCATCAGCTCAATAAAATATTCAACAATGAAACGGTTGATTTGATTCATGTTTCCGAAAGGGTTCAAGCGGCCTTAGGTTATTTCCTTAAACCCATGGATGATTTGGTTTTTGAGATCTTGTGGAAACTCGAAGAGGTGAAGCGGGTCAAGAAAAGTAAGGCGTATTTTGACGAACTAATTGTGCTTGAAGAATTGCAGACCAAAGCGGTTTTGCGATTGATGAAAGCCAAGCTGCTGATAGAAACCGTTGTGGCCGGAGATCCTATTTCGAAAGAAAAATTGACTTCTGACGAAATTAAGAAATACATCAGCAGAAAGACCGAAGCGATTCAGAACCAATTCAAGAAAAAACATATTACTTTAATTGAAGACGAAAAAGACTTGGAACGCTATACTTCAAAGAAAAAAACGGATAGTAAAGCGCCCAAAAAATCGACTGTAGAGATTACTTATGAGCTTTGGATTGACAAGAATTCTATCCAGGACATAGCGACAATCAGGAAATTAACCATCCAAACCATTGAAAGTCATCTGGTAAAGTTGATTCAATCTAAAAAAGTAAGCGTCCAAGATATATTGCCGCAGGACAAAATCAAGGAATTGAGCGAAGCCTTCAAGCATTACAAAGAGGAATCCTTGAACGGAATGAAAGAAAAATTTGGCGAGAAATATTCCTGGGATGAATTGAGAATGTTTAAGGCAAGTTTGAATTAGGTTTGAATACAATTGTTATGAAAAAAATAGTACTGACATTAATAATTGTTTTCTCCATTTTTTCCTGCAAACAAAAAACAGAGAATACTCCTTCAGTTACTTTAGATAATAAAGAAAAAAGTATTTCTGATAAACCAGATTTAGAAACTACGGTAAAGAATCAAAAAACAGACTCCCTAAATGTTGATAATAGAAGTACGATTATAGATCACTATATCTGTTATAAAGACGATAAAGTAGCTTCAAGAATGATATGGATAAGTTTTACAGATAAAGAAGATGCGGTGCAAATAAAATACAAAGGGCAAAAATTGCCGATAGATTTAATTTTTATTAAAGAAGAATTTATTAAAGGTGGGGCGCATCCCACAATTATAAAATACTATTCTGAAAAAACAGGTCCGGAGATTAACGGAGAATATAAAATAACGCATTCAGGAAATTGGGATTATGTGGAATATACAAGAGGTAAAGACGATAGAAAGTTTAACTTTACAATTGACTTTGAATCAAATCCTTATGGCAAAGAAGCTTGTTTCTAGGGTAATTTTTTATGGAGTAGCTAAAGAATCGCAGGGTATTAACAAAAACAATATCCATTATTTATAAGCATAGTCCTCATAAAATTAAATTACTGCATTTATAAAATACATTACTAAATACTAAAACCAATCACTTTATGAATTATTCTGTCAAAGCAAGTATCTCCTCAAATAAAGACGCAGGGGTACATATCAAAGAATCTGAGGTTAGTTTTGGGGTTTCTCCTGATACAGAATCTAGTTTGCCCAATCCAGCAGAGTTGTTTTTGGGATCTTTTTCAGCTTGCATTCTGAAAAATGTAGCTCGTTTTTCTGTTATGATGAATTTTGAATATTCAAGCGCTGAATTAACGGTAAATGCCGTGCGACTTGAAAAACCGCCAAGAATGGATGAAATACAATATGAATTGATCGTTTACAGTCAAGACGATAGCTTAAATATTGATTTACTTCATAAGAATATAGAAAAATTTGGAACGATATTCAACACGGTTAAGGCTTGTTGCGCTGTAAGTGGAACAATAAAAAAAATAACGAATTAAGAGATAAGCAGTTCTAAATTAGGTTTTTAAACGAAACGCTGTAACTAAAAATTCATAATCTATTATTCTTAGATTTCTGTAAAGCAACGCAGAAACCAATTCAAAACCTTATTTTTGCAGGATGCAAAAAAATATTAGGACCTCTCAATTTGAGTTTGTCGCACTGATGGCTTCATTAATGTCGGTGGTGGCTTTAGCAATCGATGCTTTATTGCCAGCACTAGAAATTATTGGGATAACAATTGGTACTACAAATGTTGTTGATAACCAATTACTCATCACAATGATCTTTCTTGGACTTGGATTTGGGCCTTTAATTTGGGGTCCACTTTCAGATAGTTTTGGGAGAAAACCAATAGTTTATATGGGTTTTGGCTTATTTATTGGGGCCAGTTTTATTTGTGTAAACGCCACAAGTTTAGAGGTGATGGTTCTAGGCAGGATTCTGCAAGGAGTAGGTTTATCTGCGCCCAGAACCATAAGTATTGCGATTATTCGTGATATGTACAGCGGCGATTATATGGCGCGCATCATGTCATTTGTGACCGTAGTTTTTATTCTCGTTCCTGTGGTTGCTCCAGCTTTGGGTAAGTTTGTTCTTGATTATTATAATTGGCATGGCATTTTTTATATTCAAGTGATTATTAGCTTGGTTGTTTCCTTCTGGTTTTGGAAACGACAACCAGAGACTTTATCTAATGAAAACAGGAAGGTTTTTTCAAAAAAAGGATTTATAGGGGAGTTTAAAGAATTACTGAAATTCAAGAAAACGATTGGTTTTACTGTTATCTCGGGGTTTGTTACTGGATCATTCATGGTTTACCTAAGTAGTTCCCAGCAAATATTTCAGAATCAGTACAATCTTGAAGAAGAGTTCCCATACATATTCGCCGGATTGGCAATAGCAATAGGTGCGGCTGTTTTTTCAAATGGCGTACTAGTTTTAAAATACGGAATGGAAAAATTAATTACCGTAGCCCTGGTTTCTTTCTTTGTAGTTTCAGCAACTTATGTTGCTTTATTTTATAATACGCCAAATCCTGATGTGCGCATTTTGTTGCTGTTTTTTGCATTACAATTTTTTAGCATTGGTTTTCTTTTTGGAAATATACGTGCCATGGCCATGGAACCTGTAGGACACATTGCGGGGATTGCCGCAGCGGTTACTGGTTTTATTTCCACAATTATGGCTGTTCCTATCAGTATCTTTATTGGCCGTTTCATTAAAGAAACAGCATTACCATTGTTTGTTGGTTTTTCAATATGTTCTGCTTTGGCGGTTAGTTTGCTTATTTATTTAAAAATAGACGAGAAACGAAGAAATGTGAATCTTTAAAACAAAATGTAATTACGAAGATAGGAGGGTAGAGGGTTGAAATAGCAATAAGTCATGTGAAAAGTAAATTCAAATAAGTTGTTATAATGTCGTACCCGCTTAATACAACATGTAAAAAAAAACCGAAAGATCTTTAGTGTATAAAGTCCTTTCGGTTTTTTATTTTGAATCAATAATGGTACTCTCTTATAAATCTAAACTGCGTAATAAATATTGTTTTAACTAATTTGATCCAAAGCTTTCTGGATTGAAGTATCTCCTTTTATAATTTCGAAAGTGGCATTTGCAGCCGTTTTGTCTTCTAAGCTTTGTACTAATGTTTGCGCAACATCGGCTCTACTTATTTCACCATGTTTGTTTAACTTTTGCTGCAGTTCAATCATTTCTAACTGCGAGTCATTCGTTAAAGTTCCTGGTCTGACAATGCTATAGCTTAAGCCACTATTTTTTAAATATTCATCTGCATTGTGTTTTGCTTTCAAATAGTCTTGCAGCTGAGTTGCTTCTTCAGGTTTGTCTGCTCCCATAGAACTCAACATTACAAATTTCTTGATATTTGCCTTTTTAGAGGCATCAATTAATTTTTTAGCGCCTTCTTGATCGACTCCTATCACATTTTTACCCGCTGAACCGGCCGCAAATATTACTCGGTCAATTGGATTAGTAAAAACAGACGTAACATCAGCTTCTAAATCGCCCAAAACAGTTTGAATATTCTGGTCTTTGAAATAGGCTTGTTGGTCCTCTTTTCTAACCATTGCAATAGGGTTATAATTTTGAGATTTATTTAAAATGTCTACTATTTTTTTTCCTGTGGCGCCATTAGCACCGGCTACTAATATATTTTCCATATTCTAAAGTTACAAAAAATTCTTGCAGCTAAGGTCAATGAGAGAAGTCTTTAACTTCAGTTTATTACTTTTTAACATTCTTTAAGAAATGGAATTCGTGATATAGGTAAGTTAAAATTTTCTAAATAATTTTTTTATTTCAAAGCAGTTGCTTAGTTTTGCATCAGAATAAAACAAACAATGGCAAGAAGTAAACAATATAACGAACAAGAAGTTCTAGAAAAAGCAATGTCTTTGTTCTGGCGCAATGGATACGAAAACACCTCGGTTCGTATGTTGGAGAAAGAAATGGGAATCAATCAGTTTTCGATTTACGCTAGCTTTGGTAGCAAGCAAGGGTTGTTTTTAGAAAGTTTAAAATGCTATAAAAGCAAAGTAAACTGCATGTTCGAAAAGTTTAAAAACGGTACAAACGGAATCGACGATATCAAAGAATTTTTCTATGATTCAGTTCAAATTCCAATCGAGATAGGTAATTATAAAGGATGTTTCCTAACGAATACCTACAACGAGTTTGCAGAAGCAGAAGACCAAATGATTTATACACAAATGGTAGAATTTATGGATGGTATCAAACAACTATTTATAGAAAAAATTCAAACCGATAAAAGCAAAGACGAACAAACGGTGTTGAAGCAAGCCAATTATTTGCTACTGTCAAAACACGGACTTGCAGCAGCATCAAGAGTCAACGATAAACAAGAAATAGAAGATTATATTGAGCTTACGTTCAAAAGCATCTAGCTTTTTTTTGTTTCAAAACTAAGCATATGCTTAGAATTAAAATAATTATAAATAATACAATTAAAAATCACATTATGACGACATTAAAAGTACACAACATCGAATCAGCTCCAGAAGCAAGCAAAACATTATTAGAAGGATCTCAAAAAGCATATGGAATGATTCCAGGACTTCACGGTGTTTTAGCAGGAGCTCCCGGTTTACTTAAAGCCTACCAAGACATACACGAATTATTCGTAAACACTTCTTTCAATGAAGAAGAATTAACAGTAGTGTGGCAAACTATCAACGTAGAGCATGCTTGTCATTACTGTGTACCAGCTCATACCGGTATTGCAGCAATGATGAAAGTAGATGAAGCGGTTACTGAAGCTTTACGTAATGAAACACTATTGGCTAACCCTAAATTAGAATCTTTACGTACTATGACCTTGATTATCGTTCGTAACCGTGGTCATGTTTCTCAAGAAGAATTGGAGGCATTTTACGCAGCAGGTTATGGTGAGCAACAAGTTTTGGAAATCATTCTTGGTGTGTCTCAAAAAGTAATCAGTAACTATACTAATCATATTGCAAATACACCAGTAGATGCGGCTTTCAAAAAATATGCTTGGTCTAAATAATTAGAATTGCAGTCAAGTCACAAACACTATTTTATTTATTTGGGCAGCTTATCCGCCCTCCGTTCCCGCTTTTTTTGTTCCGCTACGCTGCACAAAAAAGAGCTCCACTCAGCTCGGGCTGCGGGACCGTGCAAACAGGAATGTTCAGTATATAAAATAGGGTTTTTGACTTGTTTTTATAAACATTTAAAGAGGCAAAGTTTAAAAGCAAAGCGCGGGAATCGTGCTTTAGTAACCGCAGGATTTTCGGAGATCTGAAGAGCATTTCTGCTAGAATTAGCCTAACATGTATTTTAGTAGAAGCAAAGAAAAACGGAGTTAAAGTGCTCAGGAAATTCATGCTAAATATGATATAAAGCGACAAACCTTTTCCGTCGATTTATCTTTAATAAAATCAATTTTGATTTTATTAAAGAATTAAACAACCAAGAAATTGGAATACTTAATCATTGTGCCGGAATAGAAAATAACCAATATATTTTAGGTGTAGGAAAGGAGTTATTTAATCGAAGCAGTTGCTTATACGATTCGGGGTAATTACCGCCTAATATCAGCTTTTATAAATGGCTCTATGAGGTTTGAGGAACACAAAGACGTTGACTGAATCTTAGTACCTAACAAATTATCAGTTTTTATGAATTATCCTAAAGAAAACATAAAAACACTCATTCGTCAATTTATAATAGGTAAATTTGATTGTAACAGCTTTACATAGAGTTTAATACGTTAATTTACAAATAGTAAGAATGTCGGTGGGATAGGAAACCACAAAATAAATAATTAAAATATTTAAATAATAAAATTATGAGTTATTCAGTACAAAACAAAGTCGCTTTAGTAACAGGTGCAAACAGAGGAATTGGTAAAACGATAGTAGAATCGTTAATAAATCACGGAGCTAAAAAGGTATATTTGGCCGTTCGTGATGTAAATTCAACTAAGGATTTAGAAGAAAAATTTGGGGATAAAGTAATTACCGTTCAGGCAGATGTATCTGATACGGCATCAATCCAAGCATTAGCGCAGCAAACAACTGATGTGGATATTGTCGTAAACAACGCAGGTGTAGGGACTCCTCAATCAGTCCTTGGTGAAGATATTGAAAAAGATTTTGCTTTTCAATTAGAAGTAAACGCTTTTGGTTTACTACGTGTGGCTAATGCTTTTGCTAAAACATTAGAAGCAAATAAAGGAGCTTTAGTTCAAATGAACTCCATAGCGTCGATTAAAAACTTTCCCCACCTTTCTACCTACTCTGCCTCAAAAGCGGCGTCATATTCATTAACACAAGCATTAAGAACAGAATTAGGACCAAAAGGGGTTACTGTACTAAGTGTTCACCCGGGTCCAGTCGCAACAGCTATGGCAGTTGCCGCAGGTTTTGAAAATCCTGCCGATACTACAGTCGTTTCTGAAGGAATTATTAATGCACTTGAAGCAGGTGATTTTCACTTATTTCCAGACGAAATGGCAAAGCAAATTGAAGCAGCTTATCAAAGTTTCTCTGATAATGTTATAATGGTAGATTTCTCTGAATAATAAATTAAAACAAGGAAGGGGTTTCACTTTGAAACTTCTTCTGAAGAATATTTGAAATTTAATTTAATTAAATCCAAAAAAATGAAAAAAATAGCAATTAATGGGATGGGGCGAATAGGAAGAGCCGCACTCAAAGTAATATTAGACACACCAAATTTGGAATTAGTAGCAGTAAATGATATCGTTTCTGCAGAAAACATTGCATACCTAATTAAATATGATTCTGTTTATGGGGTTTATGAAAAGGAAGTAACGTTTGATGATAATAATCTTATTATAGATGGTAAAAAAATTCAATATAATTCAGTTGGTAATCCAGAAGAATTACCTTGGAAAGAAAACAATATTGATGTAGTAATTGAAAGCACAGGTTTTTTTACAGCAAGTGAGGATGCCAAAAGACATATTAAAGCCGGGGCCAAATCTGTAATAATATCTGCGCCTACAAAAAGCGAAGATATACCAAGCGTAGTTCACGGCGTCAATTCTGCAGATGGAAAAACCGATGTCTTTTCTTGTGCAAGTTGTACCACAAATAATATTAGCCCCATAGTTGAAGTCCTTGGGCGTAGAATTGGGATTAAAAAAGCTATAATGACAACAATTCATGCCTACACAGCTTCACAAGCAATAGTTGATGCGCCTTCTAAAAAGAACTTTAGAATGGGACGTTCAGGAGCTAATAATATAGTGCCAACATCAACAGGAGCTGCTATCGCTACAACAAAGGTATTGCCTGAGTTTAAAGGTAAATTTGATGGAGTTGCTTTGCGTGTTCCTATTCCTGTAGGTTCTATTTCAGATTTAACTTTTGTAACGGAACGTCCTGTAACGGTTGAAGAAATAAATGCAATTTTTGAAGAAGAAGCTGCCACAGAAAGATACAATAACGTATTATCAACGACTACGGAACCTCTAGTGTCGTCAGATATCGTTAAAAACCCTTACGCCTCAACAGTTGATTTGAGTATGACAAGGGTTGTTGATGGAGATCTATTAAAAGTAATGACTTGGTATGATAACGAATGGGGATTTACCAATCAAATGATACGTCAAATTTTAGCAGAACTATAAATTGGCATCTTGAGAAGATAAGTGCAGCCTTTATGGGTTTCCTTTTATCTTCTAAATAAAAAGAACAGAAATGCGATATTCAACAGAATGAAAGCTTGCTTTAGTACAGGAAAGATGTAACGGAACTGATACTAATCTTTGAGTAAAATGGATATTTCAAAATAGAATATTAAAAAGAAATTAAATATTAAAAATAGAAGCAATGATAAAATTAACCGTACTATACCCTAACACACCGGATTTAAAATTTGATAAAGAATATTACGTAAATAAACACGGGCAATTACTTACAGATTTGCTGGGTGATGCTATAATTTCGTCTGATGTAAATATGGGAATTGCTGGTGGTGCTCCTGATACAACAGCGCCTTATGTCGTAATTGCGAACATGGTTTTTGAATCTATGGAGTCGTTTGAACAGTCTTTTGGAGCCAATGCTGAAAAGATTATGGCCGATCTTCCAAATTTTACGAATGTTCAGCCACAAGTTCAAATTAGTGAGCTTTTATAAATATACTGGCTTATTAAAGACCGATGAAGTTTTGGTATGAAAATCGTGACGGTATCTTATTACTAACGAATCGAAAACATTAAGAAGATACTTGGAATCGCCCTTTAACAGATGAATCTTGGAAAAAGTTGAGATGGGATAATAGTAAATTTAATAACAGTCTTAGAGAAGGTTTTTAAAAACAAAACTAATTTAATCAGCATGGTAATACAGGATATCAACATAAAAAAGATAACGCAGCAATGTATCAAAAACGTATTTAGAACAAATACAAATGAGGTTGGCTTTATTCATCTTGATTTCGGGAAAAATTTAACGCCCTACCAATTTAGGGCGATTATGGTGGGTCTTAAGGAAGAGTTAGCAAAGTTCACTGCTGTTAAATATGACAAAGAATTAAGCTATCATTGGCTTGTACGTTTTGACCAGCAAGTCAATACCCCTTTTCACGTAGATAATGCAGCTGATCAATCTCTTTTGATGTTGGGATACGAACCAAGTGAAATAGAAAGTGAGTTGCACATAGCAGATTATCATAAATATGCGAATGAAAGCAAGGCTGCAACAAAGGATTATCTTAAAAAATTCACGCCAATATTTAAAGACGAAGAGTCAAAACTAGCGCCTTATGCCACTAAAGTAAACTTAGTTCAAAGCGATACTTATACAATTGTTTTAATCAATAACAGCAACCCAAAGTCCGCTCCAGAAACCTTAGGTGTGTTCCATAAGGCAGTAATCGTAAAACCAGATTTAAGCAAAAGTAGAATAGTGAACTCAATGGTTCTAAATATGTTGCCAAAAGGGACAGTCAATGAGAATGGACTTAGTGACAAAGAATTTTTAGACAATGGTGTTATAAGTAAATAACTGATCCCATTTAACCGTGCTAATGAAGGAGACAACGGAAGAAAAAAGTTCAGTAAAATCTAAAATTAATAACTAAAAATATAAAAATATAATGATAAAAGTAAGCGTAATGTACCCAAACGGTACCGACACAAAATTTGATGTAGATTATTACAAAAACTCACACCTTCCTATGATTAAGGAAGCTTTAGGAGATGCCTTAAAAGGAATGGAATTCACTGTAGGAATAGGAGGTAGGGTTCCTGGGGCATTAGCGCCTTATTTTGCCATAGTAGATTTAAAATTTGATTCTGTTGAATCATTTCAATCCTCTTTTGGGCCTCATGCAGCAAAATTTGCAGCTGATGTACCTAATTACACTAATGTAGAAGGAGAACTTCAAATTAGTGAGATTGTTTAATGATCTAGTTTAACTCAAATAAATGCAAAAGCGACTTAGGAATCTTTCTTAAGTCGCTTTTTTCATGTCTAAATAGAACGTTTTTATTGTCGTCTTTGAATTAAATTACGCTTGTAGTCCTTAATATAGAATTAAGCCATTAAAACGCATGAAAATGACAACTCTGGATGTTTATAGATCAATCAAGCCTTGTTCTTTTTCTTTCCCTGCTACTATTTCTAAGTGTTGATAGCTATATTTTGAAATCTTTTGGGTTCGGGTGTTATTTCTTTAACTAATTTCTACACTTTATTTCTTTTTGAAAATGAATGGCAATAGCCCAGATAGTAGCGGCATCCTCTTGTGGCATCCCGATTTTTATCGGGAGCCACAAGAGATATAGCGAATAGCTGGAAAAAGCTCCTAAAAAAACACCCCCAAATAGCGTAATGCTTTTTGGGGGTAGTCTAAACCATACTGGTTTTTATATTATAGGGACTCAATCAAAAGCCAAGCTTCTGGATTGTCGTTTTTCTGAATTTCTTTCTTGGCTTTATCTGCTTCGGCAAATGTGGCATAACTACCATAAAGGACAGGGTAAAGGCCATATTTATTAATACCGATGCGTCTGGCTTTGTATCCTTGGTCAGAAAGACGTTTGAATATTTTATCTGCATTTGCTTCCTCTCTAAAAGCGCCTGCCATAATATGATACGACATCTTACTTTCTTTTATAGAAAGGGTTACCGCTGGCATTGGGCTTTTTATAAAGAAAGTAGCTTCTTGAATTTTATTGTTTACTTGTTTTTGAACGGCTGTTTCAACTAGTACAGTTTCGGTAGCAATTTGATTTTGATATGCGGTATAACCCACACTCGCAGTTAATCCTAATCCTAAAACAAAAATGGCGGCATATTTTAAATAAGAACGACCGCTTCTTTCTTCAGTATCTAAAGTGATAACAGCGTTTTCTTCAATTGCTTCTATTTTTTGTTCAAAAATTTCTCTTTTTACAGCTGGAGAAACAAAGGCGCTTAAACCGAAAGAGCTCGTCAAATAATTAGTTTGATCTAAAGGTTTAAAAACAATGTTATTGTCTGCGTTAAGGCTGATGTCTCCAACATTTTTTATCGAAAAGCTTCCATTTGCTTCCAATGCTTTTTTCCAAGTCAATACTTCGTACTGAATAGCACTTACTGCATAATCATAAGAGGTTTTCTCTGATTGAGCAATATGATTGGCTAAAAGGCCATCGTTATTTTTCAGATTGGCATTGAAAGAAATCATTTTTTTTGGAGGAAAAAATGAATTTGCGCTTTCAACCCACTTGGCTGATTGGATTTCAGTCAAAAATGCACCGAATCCAGGAACGGTAACACATTGATAACGATATAAAAGCTGCGCGATGTAAGGTTCGATGTTCATATCGACAAAGTTATACAATGAAAATAGTTATCAAAATTTTATTCACAATTTTTATTAACAATCAGCGCAATTTTTTTATACATTTCAACTACAAATAATTAGCATGACAGAACAAGATTTATTTTATCTTTTGGCATTACAAAGAGTGGAGGGTGTAGGTGATATTATGGCCAAAAAGCTGCTCACTCATTGTGGTTCTGCCGAGGCAGTTTTTAAAACTAAAGCCACGCAACTTGCTGCCATTGATGGTGTGGGTTCGATTTTACTTAAAAATCTAAAGAATCAAACTGTTTTTGACAAAGCAAATGCAGAGCTGGAGTTCATACGAACGAACGCGATCAATGTGGCGCATTTTCAAGGCGACAATTATCCCGATCGTTTGAAACATTGCATCGACGGACCACTTTTATTGTTCACCTCTGGAAATATCGATTTAAAAAACCGAAAAATAATCAGTATTGTGGGCACGCGCCAAATCACTTCCTACGGAACGGAGTTTTGCCGGAAGCTGATTGAGGATTTGGCTCCGCTGGATCCTATCATCGTAAGTGGTTTTGCATATGGCGTTGATATTGTCGCGCATCAATTGGCGATGGAAAACAATTTACAAACGATAGGCGTAGTGGCGCACGGTTTGAATCAAATCTATCCCAAAACCCATAAAAAATATGTCGCTAAAGTCGAAGAGAATGGAGGTTTCATGACCGAGTTCTGGAGTTCCTCGAATCCCGAAAAGGAAAATTTCGTAAGAAGAAACCGGATCGTAGCGGGAATGTCTGAGGCGACCATCGTTATAGAATCTGCTGATCGAGGCGGTTCCTTGATTACGGCTAACATGGCCAACGATTACAACCGCGATGTTTTTGCTGTTCCGGGTCGTGTAACTGATAAATACAGCGCAGGCTGTAACAACCTTATAAAAACGCAAAAAGCAAATGTGCTCACTAGCGCAGCTGATTTGGTTTATATACTGAATTGGGACATTCAAAAAGAAACAAAACCCGTACAAAAACAATTGTTTGTGACTCTCGAGGACGATGAACAAAAAGTGTATGATTTTCTTTTAAAAACGGGAAAAGAACTAATGGATATCATTGCCCTGCGTTGTGATTTTCCCATTTATAAAATTTCAGGAATGTTGCTAAATATGGAACTGAAAGGTGTGGTACGGCCGTTGCCGGGAAAATTGTTTGAGGCGATATAAACTAAAGTAAATAAACCGCAGATTCGCAGATTTTTAATTTTTTTAAATCTGCGAATCTGCGGTTTAATTTTTTTAACTAGATAACTTCAAAGTCTAATTCGTGCCCTTTAAAAATTAGAATACTCCCAGTCTACTTCATACTTTAGTAATTTATCGTTCTTTATTTTTTCTAAAACATAAACTTTAAAGTATTTATTAAAACCAGCTACAGGAAATATAATAGATGTTCTGTTATTTGATTTCCTTTTAACTTCTTCTTTTTTATTTTTAAAATAGTGAAAGGCATTCTGCTGTAAATCGGCAGGGTTATCCAGTTTTATTTTTTGTAAAAGGTCTACTGAACAAGTGTCAGCTTTGTGATTTTTTTTATAAACAAATGTCTCTCCTTTTATATAAAAATAGATTTCGTGCTTAACTTTTTTTTTCACTGCATTACTAACAGTAGAGTCAAAAAAAACATATTTAATGGGTTTTAAATACTTATCTTCCCCTTTATAGAATCTAAAGAAATCACTAGCCTTTGTTTGAGCATTTACAAAAGTAGTTGCCACAAGGAATAATATATAAAATACATTTTTCATAATTAATTACAATTTGAAGGGCATCATAAAACTCCGTTTCTGTAAAACAAACTGCAGGTTTTAAAAAGTGGCATACTGCCATTCCACTTCGCGCCTAATTACTTTATTAGCATTTACTTTTTCAAAGATATAAATCTTAAAGTATTTATGAGTGCGCGATATGGGCATTGATTTTGGAACTTTTGTATTGGTTTTTCTTTCGTACTCTTCAATTTTTTTCATAAAGTAGTTATCTTGTTCTTCATGTAATCTCCTGCTACTTTGTAGCTTTGTTTTTTTTAAAATGGCAATTGAAAGGGTATCTGTTTTATGTCTTTTTTTAATATACTAGATTCAATTAATTAATGCAACTCTCAGGAAAAAAGATAGGATAATTTTTTCAAAAGAAAGGACATTTAAGTC
>NZ_JASMRH010000021.1:0-31004 GCF_041431385.1 Flavobacterium sp. Arc2
TAGGTGGTCATTTTGAATTGGAATCAGGTGGTCACTTTAAATTGGAATTGGGTGGTCAATATCACTGGAATTTGCACATTAACAGCTTATTTTCTAGAAATAAATGGTTTTGATAACAGAGTAACTGTTTTTATGGAACGAATGGAAAACATAGCGGTTCATGTAGCAGATAATAAAATTGATAAAGAATTATTATTAGAAATAATTCAATCTATTATTTATGAATATGATTATTCAGAGGAATTGAAATTGAAATTGTATCAAGCTTTATCCTAAGTAAAGTTTAAGTACTTCAAAATAAAATAACACACCTAGTAATATGCCAAATATAGTTGACGTTACATACAGCCAAACAGGTCAAAGTACCAATACCAATACAATGGGAATGCGCGAAATGCAATCTCGTGCTTTTGAAGCTCGTGATGCTAACTATTTATTATTAAAAGCACCTCCAGCTTCTGGAAAATCTCGTGCCCTGATGTTTTTGGCTTTAGATAAATTAATTAATCAAGGAATCAAGAAAGTGATTGTTGCTGTTCCTGAACGTTCTATTGGTAGTTCGTTTTCTAAAACGGATTTAAAAAAAGATGGTTTTTTTGCTAATTGGGAACCTATTGATGTTTACAATCTTTGTACACCAGGAGAAGATGGAAGCAAAAGCAAAGTTCAAGCATTCCATAATTTTATGGATAGTGACGAAAAGATATTAATTTGTACACACGCCACACTTCGTTTTGCTTGTGATACATTAGATGAAACCAAATTCAATAACACCTTATTAGCAATTGATGAATTTCATCACGTTTCTGCTGATGTAAATAACAGATTAGGAGAATTATTAAAAGTAATAATGAACAAGTCAACAGCGCATATTATTGCTATGACAGGTTCTTATTTCAGAGGGGATAGCGTGCCCATTCTAACGCCTGAGAACGAAGCTAAATTCACTAAGGTAACATATAATTATTATGAGCAATTAAACGGATATAACTACTTAAAATCACTGGGAATAGGGTATCATTTCTATTCGGGTAAATACACTTCAGCCATACTTGAAATCCTTGATACTGATAAAAAAACAATCATTCATATTCCAAATGTAAATTCTGGCGAATCTACAAAAGACAAACACAATGAAGTCGATTTTATAATTGATGCTATAGGTAAAGTAATCAAACAAGATGCTGAAACAGGAGTAATTTTTGTCGAAAGACATTCTGATGGTAAAGTAATAAAAATAGCCGATTTAGTAGAGGACAATGGCAGAGAACGAGATAAAATTGTAAACTACCTGCGTAATGTTAAATCAGTAGATGATATGGATTTAATTATTGCCTTAGGAATGGCCAAAGAAGGTTTTGACTGGCCTTTTTGCGAACACGCCTTAACAATTGGTCACAGAGGTTCATTAACAGAGATTATCCAAATTATAGGTCGTTGCACTCGTGATAGTAATAATAAAACACATGCACAATTTACCAATTTAATAGCGCAGCCCGAGGCGATTCAAGATGATGTTAAAGTTGCCACAAATAATATGTTGAAAGCTATTACAGCTTCCTTATTAATGGAACAAGTTTTGGCTCCTAATTTCAAATTCAAAACAAAATTAGACAATGATGATGACGATATTAAATCAGGAGAAATAAAAATAAGAGGTTTTAAAGAACCAAGTTCTAAAAGGGTTAAAGACATTGTAGAATCAGATTTGAATGATTTAAAAGCAAGTATTCTACAAGATGATTCCATGTTAAAAGCAATGCCTGGTAATATTGATCCTGAAGTGATTAATAAAGTACTAATTCCTAAAATCATTAGAGTTAAATATCCTGAATTATCAGATGAAGAAATTGAGGAAATCCGTCAATATGTGGTAGTAGATTCTGTAATTAAAAGTGGTGAGATAAAAGAAGTAGGAGACCAACGATTTATTCGCATGACGGACAAATTCATTAATATTGACGATATTCATATTGATTTGATAGACAAGGTGAATCCTTTTCAAAAAGCATTTGAGATTTTATCAAAATCAGTAACAACCAAAGTGCTAAAAGTAATTCAAGATACAATTGAAGCCACACGTATTAAAATGGACTTTGAAGAAGCTAAAATATTATGGCCCAAAATTGTTGAGTTTAGAAAATTACATGAGAAAGAACCAAGTCTAAATTCAAATAATCCATTGGAAAAAAGAATGGCAGAATGTATTATTTATTTAAAAGAAGAAAAAAGAAAACGTTTAGCAAATGGATAAGGATTCAGTACTTGACGATATTTTTAATAATGATGAGTTTGATATTCTAAATGTCAAACCAAAATCATCTGGCGTAAAAAACACAGACGAAAGATTAATGGCTTCATTCAATGAGGTAAATGAATTTGTAGAAAAATACAACAGAGAACCACAGTCCAATCTTACTAATATATCAGAATATCAATTATATACTAGATTAAAAGGAATAAGAGAAAGCCCTGAGAAAAAAGAACAGTTAAAAGAGATTGACACGAATAACATACTTGAATTTGAGGTAAAAGAAATCAATTCAATAGACGATATTTTTAATGATGATACGTTTGATTTATTAGAAGATGATACCGATTTGTTTAATTTTAAACATACTCCAAAACCCGAAAAGAGAGAACCAACAGATTTTGTTGCAAGAAGAAAGCCTTGTAAAAACTTTGAAGAATATGAATCTTTATTAAAAGCTGTACAAAAGGATTTGGCAGAAGGCAAAAGGCAATTAGTAGATTTTACTATGGGTAACCTTAGAGCCGGCACCTATTATGTTCAAAATGGAGTTTTATTTTTATTGGAAAAAATAGATATTTCTAGAAAAGACCATTATAAAGAAGACGGTACAAGAGTGAGAGAAGATGGAAGAACAAGATGTATTTTCGAAAATGGTACAGAATCTAATATGCTCAAAAGGTCTGTTGAGAAAATATTATATGCCAATGGCCAAGTAGTTTCTGAAAATAAAGAGGATGTAAACCAATCTTTTCTTGAAAAGTTCAGCGACATTACCGAAGAAGATAAAGAAGCAGGATATATTTATGTGTTAAGGTCCAAAAGTAAAGACGCACGGATAGCATCAATGGAAAACCTCTATAAAATTGGATATTCGACTGATGCAGTTGAGGAACGAATCAAAAACGCAGAAAAAGAGCCTACCTATTTAATGGCTCCAGTAAAAATAGAAAGTGCTTGGAAATGCTTTAATATGAATCCACAAAAGCTAGAGCAATTATTGCATAATTTCTTTGGTAGTGCCTGCTTAAACATCGACATCTACGATGAAAACAAAAGACGGCACACCCCAAGAGAATGGTTTGTAGCACCTTTTGATGTTATTGAACAAGCAATTGAATTGATTATCACTGGGGAGATTGTTGATTATAGATATGATGGTGAGGTTAGAGGTATTGTGTTGAGGTAGTTTTTCAACAATCCTTTATGCAGCATTTGTATTTTACTGAATAACAATGACTTATATATTATATGTTAAAAAACATTGTTAATAACTAATTTTATGTAGTTTTGTAATAAGTTTTTTAATTACAGTAAGACATGAAAAAATTTATAAAAAATATAAATTGGAAGGAGTTACTTTTCCCAGTTCTTGCGGATATTAAAAATATTAACGAAGAAACGGATACTACAAGAGTTTCATCAAACAATTGGGATCTAGCCAATGATAATGAAGATTACAATAGAATATTTAAAAAAATTCAAGAGAACAGATCTTCTGAAACTACAAAGCACGATATTATAGTACTTTAATTTTAATTGATGGAGGTAACTATTGGTGTATATGCAATAATTTTCATTTCATTTTTTCTCATAATACCAGGTTTTTTAGCAAGAAGATTTTATTATAACGGTGAGTTTTCTAAGCAGATAAATTTAAATAATAGTAGTGCCATAAATTTGGTATACTCACTTTTTGTTGGTATAATTTTATCTTTATGCTTTGTGGCTCTTTTTAATTCAATTAGTGATAATGGAATTAATATAGATAATGTTTTAAATAGTTTTGACGCTAATTTTATTTCTCAGCCAACTACTCAAGCATCACCTGATAAGTTTAGTGGTCTATCACAAAATATCTATAAAGTTTATCTTCCATTTATCGGAGGGATGTATTTTTTTTCAGCTATGATTGGCTTTTTTATAAGTAAATTTGTTCTATTTTTTGGTTGGGATACTAGATGGAAATTTTTTAGATATAATAATAATTGGCATTATTTATTTTCGGGTAAAATACTTAAATTCAAGAAATATACTGCATCTAATATTGACCATGATCTAAAAGTTAAATATACATATTTAGATGTTTTAGTTTCAGAAAAAGGAGATGAAACAACTCTCTATTCTGGATTGTATGCTGATTACGATATCAACCCTCATGATATTTGTAAACTAGAAAAAATACATCTTTTAAAGGCTACTAGGTATAAAAAACTAGACGGTAATACAGAAATAAAAAATATTCCAGGTAATATATTTACCATAATGGGTGATAGAATTCTAAATATAAACTGCACCTATATTTGCTTTGATGAAGAGGAAAGTCTAAATAAAAGATTTGCTGTTCAAAAACTTATATTTATTCCTGCAACCATACTATCAACACTTTTTTTTCTTATAATTTTAATTTCACTACTTTTCTCACTTAACCTCATTGACTCGGCCTGGTATCAACAGATATTGATTCAAACAATTTACACTAAAATTCTATTGCTTTTTTTTATAAATATTGTGCTGGGTTTGTTTACGCCATTTCGAATAAATAATGGAGAGAAAAGAGTTAGGTTTATTGGAGTTGAAGCATATGTCTCTAAAATTGTTTTAATTTTTATTATTTCTTTTATACTAATTTTCATTTGTGATTTCACATTAGGTTTTGTTTGATATAAAATAATCGACCTATATACAATTTAGCGGTCTCTCTTCGGTCGTTCCCTTTGTTCCGTTCGGCTGTTCCAGTCGGTCAACCTTATATTTTCATAAGAACATTTTCGGTAAATAGGCAATTTATTATTTCAATTCAACTGTTAGGTTTCCCTCCGTTCCACAGGCACTTCACAGTACTAAAAAAATAGCAGCTTGAAAATAAGCAGCTTTTTTTTTAGCACTGTTCGTTCCTCATCTTCACACGGTCTCTTCCTGCGTTCGGTCGGGCTTATGCATCCACAATACCGCTTCATTCCGTTTCGCTCCGTAAACTACGCTACACTACATTCCAGCAGTATTATGTCTGCCGCCCTATATTTTTTTCAGCGGTTGCTCCTTCGCACAGCCATCGGGGTTGGCTCCGTTATCACTTTGCCCTAAATCAAGGAACGCCAAAGGCTGACTTTTATATTTCCCCCGCCGTTTCACGCTGCGATCCCTTTTTTCCACTTCGCAAAAGCTACGTTCCATTCTTGGTCTAGCGTGGCTGTTCGATTGCCGCAACCCCGCCACTGCGCTCCTCGAAAAACAATAATTTCCGCTATCGCTACAATTATCATTTTCTGCGGTGCTTGGGGGTGTTTGATTATCGATTCCTCAAGAACTATCCCATAAGAGTGTAAACAAGAAACACCCTGCTATAAAAATAAATAAATAAAAAGAAAGTAAAGGTAAGTTACGGTTTCATAAAGTAAAGTTCAAGCCCTACGGGTTTTTGAAAAAATCTCCACCCTTACATTTCCAATTCATAATCCGAATTTAAAATCACGACCAAATTAAGCAAGAACAGATGGGTAGTATTTTTTTAAAAAAACTGGACTTCTTTTGAAACCTCCACTGCTACGACGACTTTCTTTTTTTTCTTTAGATATTTTTTTTGAAAGATATTTACTCTTTGTTAACCTTTCATAGAATAGTTGAATTCTCAATATAAATAAATTATATTTAAGCAACTAATTTATAAGATAAATATTATAAAGGCTACTTCAGAAATAACATTTGTTAGACCTAAAGGAAGAAAACTAATTTATATCTTAAAAGGAAGCTATGATTTAATTACGAATGAAATTATCAAAAACTATTTAGAGGTTTTTGTTAAATTTATATTTAATAAAACTAATTATAATGAGAAGATATGAACTAATAAATATTCGCTGTCTTCACGAGAATTTGAATTTATTATGTTCTTAACTGCTATACGAGCGCACCGCTTAAATAAATCAGTAAAAAGCGAAACAATTGCCCAATACCCATAAAAATCTTTATAGTAGACTAGGACTTTCTTAAATTTAAAGACCAATTACATTCAAATAAAGAATATAATTGGTAATTAGTAAGTTAATTTATCTGTTTTTAAGATTGATGAAGTAGATGAAAAATATTTTTTATTGAACCTTTATTCACTTTTGCCAAATATAAAAACGAAAATTGAAATGAAAATAAGATTGTTATTCTTACTAGCGATTTAAGGAAATACACTTAAAATTAAGATAAGATGAAACTTGATGTACTTCAGTATGTTGAAATTTGGTGCATAAAAAAAGAAGCCATCGCTATTTTAAATACAGAACCAGAGAATGGTTTTGAAATTAAAAAATAATTCTAAAAATGTTCCTTAACTTTTATTTCGTGTTTTATTTGTCTATCCATAGTTCAAATTTTAAAATTTTTGAAGATTCTAAATGAACTCCAGGTGGAATTGAAGTAAGACATTTGGTGTTAAAGTATCAAATAGTTAAGCAAGAAATAACTATGTTCAAATCACTTTTAGACTTTAATTTATTTATATTTTTATGTGAGACATGCAACTAAATTCAATTATGTAGCTTTTAGTATTTCTTTTTTTTAAATTTTGCTGCTTCCAGACAAGTAGGATTTTAAAATTCCGTTTTACCGGTCTTATTTCTTTATTCCAAAAAATAAATAAAGGTAATATTTGTGATTATACCGATAGTAAAATGAAGTGAAAAGGGGAGTCGATTTAATTAGAATTATCCATTGCAATCCCACTACCGATTTTAAATCCCGATAAAATAATTTTTAATAATTTACAATGGAAGTAATAATTATTTTGCAGGAGCTTATAGCTATTAGATAAAGGCTTTTCATTAAATCAACTTTTTTCTTTTCAGCCATATAAAGTACCCTGTTATTGATAAAAAAGGTCCAGAAAGACCAATGAAGCAATAGATCACTTTGATAAACCAATTTCCATAGTGACCAGAATGCATAGGTAAAATACTGCTCAATAGTTTACTTATAAAATCAGATTCAGAAATTTTACTAACAGAAATTACTTCGCCTGTTTTGTATTCTACTGCAATTTTATTGTAATATTTACTCAAATAAAAGGGGTCTCCCTCAAAACTTCCGTTGAAAACAATTTTCCCATCTTCAGAAGCTGGAAGTCTAATATAGGTAACTGTGAAATCTGGATATTGCCTTTTAACATCTATTAATACCTTTTCGATAGATATCTTAATTAGAGGAATAGTTGGTATCGGTGTTTTTTGCAAACCTGAGGCAACAACATTAAATGACAAGAAGATTCCCGTAATAACGATGAGTATATTTAGTAGCAAAGCCCAAACACCCACATAGCGATGCAAAGTAGAATAATAGTGCTGCCTACTACTTTTATTCAATTTTTTTTGGAATAAAAGTGTTTTCAAGATGACTTTTCGGTAGACAACAATCCCTGTAACTAAAGATAATAAAAAAGCGATCCCGGCTAAAAAAAGCGAAATTTCTCCTAGAATACCAGCATGTAAGGAGTAATGAAACTTTAAAAGCCACTTTGTCAAAGGACTATTTGCGTCAATAACGGCAGTAATTTTTCCTGAAATTGGGTTCAAAAATGCATATTGCTTAACATCAAGTTTTCTTAAATCAAATTGTATTGTTTTCCCTCTTTCAAAATTGATAATTCTTGTACTCCAATCAGGAAACTTTTTCTGAACTTCACTAATCGCCTTGTCTAACTGCAGTTCATTAGTACTTGTAGTAGATGTATATTTATCAAAGAGCAAAAGATCAATATCTGCTGAAAAGACTAAAACAGAACCCGTAATACCCAAAGTAAACAAAAAAACTCCTGCAATAAGACCTAAGAAGGAATGATATTTTAATAGGATTCTGTTATTCATAGTCTTCAATATTTATAAGCTTGCAGTAAGTGAAACATTAAATTGTGCACCGTTTGCTTTCACATAGTTAGAACTTCTTGCGTTCCACTGTGATGTCAATGGATAGTAGTCCTTGTTTAATAAGTTTCTAACTCCTAAACTAAGTGTAGTTGATGGCGTAATATGATAATTTGTTGATAGATTTAAAGTGCTGAAATTGTTTACAGGACCCCTTCCATAACTATAAGGTGCCTCAAAGCGGTCTCTATCTCCACTGTATATCATAGATAAGCGAGAATCAAACTTGCTATCCCAATTGTAAGATAAAAAAGAAACTATTTTTATTGGCGGAATTCTATCTCCTCCCATATAGGTATCAAAATCTCCACTGTCTTTACTATCTAATTTACCTTCGGTGTACGATATTGAAGTTCCAAAAGTTACATCTCTAGTTAATTTGGTGTCTAAAGAAAGCTCATAACCGTATACTTTTTCTGGTTGACGAAGAATAACAAAAGCACCACTTGCTGTTTCACTGTATGTAGAGCCTAAATCAGAAGTACTGATAAAGTACGCTCCATTCAAATTAAATTTTCCAATATGGCTACTAAAACCAACTTCATAATTGTTAGCAATAACAGATTCTGAATTTATATTACTTACCGTGTTTTCTGTGGCAGAACGAAGTGTTCTTCCTAAATCTGCAATAGAAAAACTTTGTGAAAAGCTAACGAACGGTTTGAAAACTTGCCATTTAATATAACGCAAACCGGCATTGAAAGTAGTTGCGTTATAATCTAGAGTGCCACCATCTATAGCGATACCACCGCTATTTGAGGTAGTTTGACCTAAGCTATATCGAGTAATCGTGATATAATTTGGAATATCGATATTTATATTTTCAAATCGAATACCTGCTTTAAGAACGAAGTTTTTGTAAAGTGTTTTTACTTGTGCATAAGGAGCAAAGTTGGTCATTTTCATTTCTGGTGTCCACTTTCTTCCATCTACTAAATCTTGGGAGGTTTTGTCATTTAAAATGTCTAAACCATAAAGAATATTTCCGTCTACCTCACCAAAAGAATATGGTGTTGAGAAATTTAATCGCGCTCCTCTTTTAGATGAAACGATCAATGTTTGTCCACCGTCAAAACCTAAGTTAGGATCATAAAAAGTATCTGAATAATCATAGATTGTTTTAAAATCTTGCATATATAAATTCAACCTAAAATCAGTTTTACCAAAAATTTCATCATACTTGTAGGTAAGCTGTGCATTATGGTTGTATTTGTTTCCTTGATCAACACCAACTCGCTCTCCTAAAACGCCTATAGTTGGACTTTCTCTATAAACACCAACCTGTGGCGTATATTTAGAATCTTGATTACTACTGAAATAATTGTACATTAATTCAATTTGTTGCTTCTTGCTAATGTCATAATTCACTTTACCAAATAAGGTATATTGACTTGTTTCGCCCAAACCATAACTTGGTGAAATAACTTCTCCATTAGCATCTTTATAGACACCTATTTGTCTAAAACTACCACTAGCAACGTATCCCAATTTATTAAGTTTACCTGAGAAAGTTTGTGTAATTTTTGACCCTACTGTATTCTCCATGCCCACCAGCGAAGCTTCTGTACCTATTGAAGTTGTACTCGCGAACCTTTTTGTGGCATTTGGTTTCTTTGTAATGTAGTTTACTATTCCGCCATCGGCACCATTTCCATATATAGCAGTAGCACCTTTAATAACTTCAACTCTTTCTAAACTACTTGGATCTATAGTATTTACATCTCTACCGCCAGAACGTAGTGGAGTAGATTGCGGAATACCGTCAATTAAAACAAGCATTTTCCTTCCTCTTAACGTTTGTCCGGTACTACTGGTTTGATTAGAACTTAACGCCATTCCAGGAATCTCCATTAATACATCAGCAACAGAATTACTTGTTTGAGCCAAATTTTCAATTTGTTTTAATGTTATCACAGAAACTGAAGAAGGTACTTCGTCTAAAGTTTCACGCATTCTATTTGAGGTGATTATGACTTCATTAAGTTCTTGTTTAGATGCTACAAGTACAAAATCAGCAATTTTTATTTTCTGATTTGAAATATTTATAATCTTGCTTTGTGATTTTAATCCTGTAAAAGAAGCTTTGAGTGTATAATTTCCATTCCCTAAATTTGTTATGGTATAATTTCCATCAGCATCAGTAGTTGTTCCCTGCGTTGGGCTTAGTACTATACTGACTCCAATCAATGGGTTGCCATTTTCATCTTTCGCGGTACCTTTTAAATTTGTTTGAGAATGAGCAATAGTGCTAGATATGCTCAGTAATACAATGAGTAATTTCAAGTTCATTTTATTAATAATTTATGAGTTAAGTTTGCAAAGGTATGTCTTATTTTTATTTAGATTAATAATAAATAGTATTTTTTTTAAGAATTTGTCTTAATACTGTTTAAGCAAAACTCTCATAATATACAAGAGCCTCATTCACTTAGAAATACACTTTTTTGTTTGGCCCTTATAAGTCGGAGTTGAATTTTACAATTCAAATAATACATTTAAGATATGAAATACAAGAAATGGAGTGTAGAAGAGATGCTAGAAATTCTATGCTTTTCAGAAGAATTGCGAGCCGTTTAAACCTGCTATAAATACAGTGCTAGTACAGGTATTTTATAAAGGTGGAAAAAGAAACAAGACAGGCAAGGAGAAGCGAGTTTTAAAGTTACTTATGATGCTCTTAGTAAAGAGTCAAAGCAATCGGAAGAAGAGAATAAAATATTACGTAAGTTATTAGTTAACATGGAAATTAAATTAGAGGCTGGACGATAATTTCTAAAAAAAAAGTTTGGGTAGTACAATCCAAGAAATATTTAGTTGATATGTTTCAAAGCAGTTATTACAGCATACCAAGCCTTGGTAAAAGGATTAAGCCTAGTGGTTCTGGATGTAAATTTTTTAAAAACAGAAAAGTAAACACCGCTAAGCATTTCGAGTTCTTAGCATTGGACATAAAAATGGTGTAAATTAGATATTCCGACGAAAGTACACCACTCATTCCGGAGCAAAGTACACCACGATTCCGCAACAAAGTGCGCCATTTATTCCGGAGCAAAGTACACCAGTCAAATCGTCCTTTATCATCACTAAGTAAAGATGATATTTTTCAAAGTTAATGATTTTTTTTAGTTCTCAATGATTTACCTGTTAGTGCGATTCTGTGTGCAGAAGCTGACAATCTGTCCATTATAGCATCGGCCAGAGTTGGCTCCTCAATGAAGTTATACCAAGTGTCTATTGGTAGCTGAGAAGTTATCATAGTTGATCCTATTGCGTATCGATCTTCAAGGATATCTAGCAAGGCAATCCTAGCATCATTATTCAAAGGTTTTAGTCCAAAATCATCCAATATTAGAAGCTTATTTAATGAGATACTCTTGATCCATTTTAAGTACGATCCATCAAGCCTGGCTTGGGTCACGGCATCCATGAACTTGTTCATACTAAAATACTGGGTACGGTAACCATGTAAACAAGCACTACGCCCCAAAGCGCAGGCCATAAAAGATTTACCACAGCCAGTGGCGCCAGTTATCAGGACATTCTCTCCTTTTTCTATAAACATGCCATCAGATAGTCTGAGTAGCTGTTCTCTGGTAATACCTCTTTCTGTATTACAAATTATATCTTCTGGTAAGGCATGATAACGGAGTTTACTTGATTTTAGATACTTCTGTGTTCTGGAATACTCTCTGTATTCCACTTCCGCCTGAGTGAGCATGCCTATGAGAGAATGAACATCCTCTTGTTCATGTACAGGAAGTGATAATGCGGCCTCGTACCTTTTAGCCATACCAGTCAATTTAAGACCTTTAAGCTGTTCTAATGTGTTTTGTGTGTTCATTTATTAGGGTTTTATAAGTTGTTTAATTATAGGCTTCAGGGCCTCTGAGGTTACTGTTTTCGGGGATACGGAACTCGATAACGGCCTCTTCTTCGAGTAAATCCATACTCTTCTCTAGAATGTTTTTAATAACACCGTAACTGAATTTATGCCCTCTTAAAGCCCGTTTGCATGCTGCTTCCATTCGGATATTACCATAAGAACTCATGAGTCTCAGTAGACCTAAACAAGCGGTATAGGACTGGTCAATTATCAGTTTGCTATCCATCACTTTTTTGAAGAATTCAAAAGTGTTAGGGCCATTTTCTTCTGCTTTTTTGAGATAATATTCAGGACTCCATCCACGTTGATTCTTAATGACCTGATGTCTTTCGGGCATATGTTCTGTGATACTGGTATAACCATGGCTAGTGTAATTCCTGGTATGCACAGCAATCCTTTGTGAATCACAATAGATCTCCACGACATCCTGATCATAAGCAATACGCACCTCTTTCCCTATGTAGCGGTAAGGGACGGAGTAAAAGTGCCAGTCTTCACCCACCAGTACATGGTAATGTTTCTGAACCTTTGCTTTGGTATAATGCCTGATACTGTATGGGGATTCTGGAAGGGGCTGTAGTAGTGTTTTTTCCTCGCTTTTAAACAACTCAAGCCTACTGTATACCTTCTTCTGAAAGTTCAGTTGATGATGATAATCAAGTTTTTCTCTAATAGCCTTGTTGAGTTCAGCAAGACTATGAAAAGTATCGTTACGTAGACTAGCATAAATACGTCTGTATGTAATCTTTACATTATTCTCTACAGACGGCTTATCTTTGGGTTTATACGGGCGAGAAGCAAGCAGAGCAATGTTATTGTGGTTGGCCCATTGCTCGAGCATATCCGTAAATACAGGTTCGTACTTACAACTTTTAGACACCCATTGTCTCATGTTATCTGATTTAACAGTCAAGGGAACCCCTTCAAAGTATTCAATGGTATGATTCAAGGCTTTAACTACTTGAGGTAGTTTTGCGTTAGGTAAAGCCTCTACGTAGCCATAACCACTAAAAGGAAGGACTGCAACATATACAGGACATGCAATCAGTTCCCCAGTTGAAGTATCAACATAGTGAAGCATATCGCCAGCAAAATCAACTTCAAGCAGCTTTGCAGGAGTATGAACAAAATGCATTACAGCATTGTTTACCTTCTCCTGATCTTGTAAGAGTTCACAAAATCTAGAATATTGAAAACCTTCAGGATATTCTTTAATATATTCTTCCCAAAGTAATAGACGTGTTACACCAGTTCGATTAAGTTCCTTGCTGAAGTAACCGATCAGATTATTAAAATGAACTTTTCGGGGATCAGTATCTTCCGATACAATAGGCTTTAAAAGGCCTAGTATTTGTTCAAGCTCCTGATCTGAACGCTTTAGTAATTCTTTGAAATCAACTCCTGTTTGCGTAAATTTCAGCAAATACCCTGCGATTGTCCTTCTAGAAATTCGAACTTCTTTTTCTATGGTACGCTGTGAAGCACCACGTTCTAAAAATAAAAGTACCTGTCTTATCTTAATCATACTAAGTGGTTTATTTGCCATACTACAAGTGGTTTTTTGATTACAAACCAAACTTATAGTAAATGACGGTTAAATCTCTACTTAGTGAGATAAAGGATCTGGAATAGGTGGTGCACTTTGTGTCGGAATGTCAGTCCTTTACAAGTATTAAATCAGGAGAAAAGTGGTGCACTTTGCTCAGGAATAAGTGGTAACCTTTGCAGCGGAATAAGTGGTGTACTTTGCAGCGGAATGGGTGGTGTACTTTGGAGCGGAATCCTGGTGCACTTTGTAGCGGAATCGTGGCGACCTTTACAGCGGAATATCCAGTAAATTACTATTGTACTTAAAAATGCCTATTTGCTATCAATAATAGATGTTCATACACGTAGAATATTAAAAACTATTTCTTTTTTTATATATAGTAAGAGGAGGACATATTTTTTTTAGACTTCTTTTGAAATTTTAAGTACCCTGAAAGTGTAGTCATTAGAAGCGATAATGGGAGTCGGTTTATTGCTGCTACTGGTCGAGAGTTTCTAGGGCTAATGGGGCGTGCAGCAGCATCTTATACGCGTCGCTAAGCCAGAAGAAAATGACCGTATTAAAGCTTATCATGGCATATTAAAGAAGGAAGTATTTACAAGAGTGGATTATAGAACTTTTGAGAAATTGAACTAATACTAAAAAGACATCTAATTTTTTATAATAATACTAAGCTAGATGGGCTTTTGGGACGTATTACCCAATTATAAAATGGAATCAGAGTAAAAATCTAATTTTAATGAATAAGTTGACTGCATAATTAATAATCGAAATTTAGAATAATACTCCTGTTTTGTAGGGGTCAAAACATTTCATTATTAGAATCAATTAAAAAAAGAGAAACATTTTTTTTTTTTGACTCATATAAAGAAGCAAGTGAATTTAAATTTAAAACATGTAAATAAATAAAAAACCTCTACTAACACCCTTAAAAAAGAAGTTTTGAACGGGAATGCTCTGTTAAGTAAATATTTAAAAAAATTCACTTCACATGAGGACTAGTTTTTCTAAAAACATCTTAACTAAAAAATAACATCATCGATCATTTTGTCTAAAGTATTACTTGGAAGTGTGTTCAAATAGGACATTGTGGATTTAATATCTTTATGACCTAAAGCCTCTTTGATGATGTCTATTGAAATGTTATTAAACTTCAAAACTGTTGCGAAAGTATGCCTTGCACAATAGTAGGTTATGTTTTTTTTAATACCTAAATCAGATAAAATTCTCTTGAGGGGTGTGTTAATATAGGATTTTAAATATTTTTGTTTTTTATTATTGATGTAAATTTGAGAGTTCTGATTATTATGAATAATATTAAAGATATAAAATGAATCAATTTCAGATTCGTATTCCTGGATTTTTTTCTTCCAGTATTCATTTAATTTAAAGTTTACGATTACACCTGTTTTACTTCTTTTGTAAGTAATTGTTTCTTTATATAAGTCTGTTTTTTTTAATTGCATTAAATCGATAAAATTAATTCCTCGGCCATAGTAACTTAGTAAGAACATGTCTCGTGCTTTAATTTCATTTTTTTCTATTAGTTTGGCATTCTTCAATAGTTCAAGTTCTTCTTCTGATAAGTATTCTTTTTTTCCGCTTTCTTTAATTTTGGAAACTTTAAATTTGTTAAATGGATACATGGACGCAGGAATAATTTCTCGGGTAATGGCTTTGTTAAAAACTGCTCTTAAAGTTCGCATTCTTATGCCGATAGTACTTTGGCTGTTATTGTTACCATTTAAAAAAGATTGATATTTATAAATCGCATCTAGAGATAAATCTCTAAATGTGATTTCTGTTTTACTGAAAAAACGTTGAATAGATCGTAAAGTGTCTTTTTCAAGGTTGTAGGTTGATAATTTTCCTGAATTTTTTATTTCTTCAAGTAGGTTTTCATGAAAACTAGTATAACTTATTGTTTGTTGTTTACCTGATTTCTTTTTAAATTTGTTTGTTAGATCTTGTAAAGTGAAGGGGGTTTCATCAGTTTGGAATTCATAGATTATATCGTTAATTCGATCCGAATATTTTCCGATAAGATCATTGATTTGCTTGTATTCTTTATGTGTTTTTTTTAGGCGCTCGGTTTCAAATGACCAATCTTCATGATAACATTTTTTCCTGATAGATAAACTTGTGTTTATTCTATCTTTAATCAACACAAGTATTATAGAGTATTCACCCTTTACGTTGGGTGTTGGTTTCAATGTGAATTTATAGGATACAAGCATTGTATTTTATTTTTGACGAGCATTTGACGAGCATTTGACGAGCAAAAATACAATTATTATAATAAATAATGATTTATTTTTATTTTTAAAAATCATAAAGCGCTTATTATCAAGTATAATGAGTAATAGTAAGGTTAAACTAATATAAAGTAAATATGACTCATAATCAGGTGGTCCCTGGTTCGAGCCCAGGTGGGACCACGGTAAACCCCTTAAAATCATTGATTTTAAGGGGTTTTTTAATTTTGTTGAAATTGGTTCTTCTGAAATATATCTTTGTTAGAAGGTGTTTTTATACAAAAGATGATGTTGATATTAATTTATTTTCATAACTAAATTAGAATAAATAGTTTAGATTTATTTTTTTATATCAATTGATTCTCTATTTTTGGAACATATGAAGATTGTCTCGAAAAGATTTTTATTAACGGTTTTGCTGGTGTTGTCCTGGACTGCGATATATGCAGCAGATGATCCTTGTCCATGCGGCACGTATGATGGGACGACGGGCGGGGCGGGAGGTCCTCCTCCTCCTCCTCCTGGGACCTGTATTCCGTGTCCTGTTCCGCTAGATGAAAGTATTATGATACTAGTGCTAATTGCGGTTGTATTCGGAATTTATATTATTTACAAGAATAACTTAAAAACAAAAAGCCCAATTTAAATTATTGGGCTTTTTTTTGTTTTTATAAGCCTTGACCGTTTTATTTGTTGCTGTATAGTTTAGAAACATATTTACCAATAACGTCAAATTCCAAATTTATTTTGGTGCCTACCTCAAAGGTGGAGAAGTTGGTGTGCTCATGTGTGTATGGGATGATGGCTACGCTAAATTCATTCTTTTTTGAGTCCACGACCGTTAGGCTTACGCCGTTTACGGTAATTGAGCCTTTTTCTATGGTGAGATTGTTTAGTGTTTCGTCATATTCAAAAGTATAAAGCCAGCTTCCACCAGTTTCTTTTGCAACAATACAGGTGCCGGTTTGGTCTACGTGTCCCTGGACCATATGACCGTCCAACCGATCGCCTAGCTTCATGGCTCTTTCAAGATTGACGCTTTCGCCCACCTGCCAGCTTCCTAGATTTGTTTTTTTGATCGTTTCATCAATAGCTGTTACTGTGTAGGTAGTGTCTTTTAGAGAGACTACGGTTAGGCAGATTCCATTGTGAGCAACACTTTGATCAATTTGGAGTTCGGTAGTTATTGAAGAGTCCATTGTGATGTGAAGGTTGTCTTTCTCTTTTCGTATTTCCTTGATAGTGCCAAGGGTTTCTATGATTCCTGTAAACATTTCTTATTTTATTTTACTAAATTTGCACTTCAAAATTAGCAATAAATAACTTGTGGTCATGATGAAAAAAGCAGAAAATATTATCGTAGGAATTTCAATAGGAGATTTAAACGGTATTGGAAGCGAAGTGGTACTGAAAACTTTCGAGGATTCACGGATGTTAGAGCTTTGTACGCCTGTCATTTTTGCCAATGTGAAAATAATGTCATTTATAAAAAAGAATTTAGATTCGACGGTTGCTTTGCACGGTATTGATAAACTAGATCAAATTTTACCCGGAAAGATTAATGTTTTGAACCTTTGGCGAGAAGGAGTAGATTTGAATCTTGGGGTTAATGATGATAAAGTGGGTGAATATGCTGTGAAATCATTTGTTGCGGCTACAAATGCTTTAAAAGAAGGGTTGGTAGATGTTTTAGTGACCGCGCCCATAAATAAATACAATATTCAGTCAGACGATTTTAAATTCCCAGGTCATACCGATTATTTAAATCAGGAACTAGAAGGAAATGCGTTGATGTTAATGGTTCAGGGTAATTTGAGAGTTGGTTTGCTGACGGATCATATTCCGGTAAGTGAAGTCGCGTCGAGACTTACAGAAGAACTGATTAAAGAAAAAATTGAAACAATAAGAAAGTCTTTGATCCAGGATTTTAGTATCAATAAGCCTAAGATTGCAGTTTTAGGATTGAATCCGCATTGTGGTGATGGCGGGGTGATAGGTAAAGAAGATGATGCGGTATTAAGACCAACGTTAAAAAAAATATTCGAAAAAGGAACATTAGTTTTTGGTCCATTTGCAGCAGATGGCTTTTTTGGAAGTGGACAATATGAGAAATATGATGCGGTAATTGCTGCTTATCATGATCAAGGTTTGATCCCTTTTAAAACATTGTCGTTTGGTAGAGGAGTTAATTATACAGCGGGTTTGAATAAGATTAGAACTTCTCCGGATCATGGTACCGCTTATGATATTGCTGGAAAAGGGATTGCGGATTATAACTCTTTTAAGGAAGCGGTTTATCTTGCTTTAGATATTTATCGTTCCAGAATACAGTATGAAGAAATCAGTCAAAAACCATTAAAGATCAGAGAAAAACAACACTAAATAAAAAAAGATAAATAAGGTTATTAGTTTTGTAATAATTTTATATCTTTGCACTCCCGAAGTTTGGGGCAAAATTTTGTTGAAATGAATAAGACTAAACAATATTTAATTCCTTTTGTGGGATTAAAGCTAGGAAAACATCATTTTGAATATCAAATAAGTAATGCGTTCTTTGAAATCTTTGATTATGATGAATTTGAAAATTCAGACATCAAAGTAAATGTAGTTTTAGAGAAGAAAAGCACGATGCTGGAATTGATTTTCAAGCACGAAGGAACAGTAAATGTCCCTTGTGATTTAACGAGTGAAGATTTTGATTTGCCAATAGAAGGACAAATGAAATTGATAGTTCGTTTTGGTGACGTATATAACAATGATAATGAGGAATTACTGATTCTACCTTTTGGAGAATTTGAAATAGACGTTGCTCAGTATATATATGAAATGATTGCGCTTTCTGTGCCTCTAAGGCGGGTTCATCCAGGTGTGCAAGACGGAAGTTTAAAAACGGAGGCTCTTGAAAGACTTAAGGAATTAGTTCTGGAAGAACATAGGGAAGAGAATGATGAAGAGGTTGAAGAAGATAAAATACAAGATAAAGAAGAGAATATTGACCCACGTTGGGACAAGTTAAAGCAACTATTAACGGATAAATAATATAGTAAAATGGCACATCCTAAGAGAAAAATCTCCAAAACAAGAAGAGATAAGAGAAGAACACATTATAAAGCTACTGTAGCACAAATCGCTACCTGCCCAATTACGGGTGAAGCACATTTATACCACAGAGCCTACTGGCATGAAGGGAAAATGTATTACAGAGGGCAAGTTGTTATAGATAAGTCTGTAGCTGTTGCTTAATGCATTTTTTTTGTAAATGATAATGGAACTCTCACATCGTGAGAGTTTTTTTGTTGTTTTTAATTTTCATTAAATAAGAAGTTCTAAATCAAGAGGTTTAGATATTTTTTTGTAATTTTCAACTCTTTTAATCGTTTTTTCAGATGTCATTATTTGGAGAAAAATATTCAAATACCATGAATACAATTACAGCCGCAATAACCGCTGTTGGAGCCTATGTGCCTGACTTTGTACTTTCAAACAAAGTTCTGGAAACGATGGTCGATACAAATGACGAGTGGATCACTTCTCGAACAGGAATTAAAGAAAGAAGAATTCTTAAAGACGCAGACAAAGGAACGTCGTATTTAGCCATAAAAGCAGCACAAGATTTAATTGCTAAGGCAAATATAGATCCTTTAGAAATAGATTTATTGATTATGGCAACTGCCACGCCTGATATGCCAGTGGCATCTACAGGAGCATATGTTGCAACTGCAATTGGTGCTACAAACGCTTTTGGTTTTGATTTACAGGCAGCTTGCTCCAGTTTTTTATACGGAATGTCTGTTGCCTCAGCATATATTCAATCAGGAAAGTATAAAAAAGTACTACTAATCGGTGCTGATAAAATGTCTTCTATTGTAGACTATACAGACCGATCTACTTGTATAATTTTTGGTGACGGTGCAGGTGCTGTATTGTTTGAACCAAACTATGAAGGATTGGGATTACAGGATGAGTATTTAAGAAGTGACGGTGTAGGTCGTGATTTTTTAAAAATTGATGCTGGAGGATCTTTACATCCTACTTCTTTTAAAACAATAGAAGAGAATAGACACAATATTATTCAAGACGGGAAAACTGTTTTTAAATATGCGGTTACTAACATGGCAGACGCTAGTGAATTAATTTTGAAAAGAAATAATTTAACTAATGAAGATGTTGACTGGTTAGTGCCACATCAAGCTAATAAAAGAATTATTGACGCTACTGCAAGTAGAATGAACTTAGAAGACTCTAAGGTATTGATGAATATTGAAAGATATGGCAATACTACTTCAGCTACATTGCCTTTAGTGCTAAGTGATTTTGAAGATAAATTCAAAAAAGGAGATACAGTGATTTTTGCTGCCTTTGGCGGAGGATTCACTTGGGGGTCTGTTTATTTAAAATGGGCATACGACAAAAAATAAATTTAAACTAAAAACAAATAATTATGGATTTAAAAGAAATTCAGAACCTAATCAAATTTGTAGCAAATTCGGGAGTTGCAGAAGTTAAATTGGAAATGGATGATGTAAAAATCACCATTAGAACAACTCTAGAAGGTAATACCACAGAGACTACGTATGTACAACAACTACCAGCTCAAAACACATTACAACAAGCTTTAGCTCCACAGCCAGTAGCTCCAGTAGCACCAGTAGCTACTCCGGCTGCTGAAGATTCAAAATTTATAGTTGTTAAATCACCTATCATTGGTACTTTTTATAGAAAACCATCTCCAGACAAAGCTATGTTTGTAGAAGTTGGAACAACTATTGGTAAAGGAGACGTTTTATGCGTAATTGAAGCAATGAAATTGTTTAACGAAATCGAATCTGAAGTTTCTGGTAAAATTGTAAAAATATTGGTTGACGACATGTCACCGGTAGAATTTGACCAACCTTTATTCTTAGTAGATCCATCTTAATTAATTTTAAATTATATATTTCGAGCTAACAAATTTGTTGTTTTGAAATAATTTAAAATTTAAAATTCATAATTTAAAATTTAAAACAAGATGTTTAAAAAAATATTAATTGCCAATAGAGGAGAGATTGCACTGCGTGTGATTAGAACTTGTAAAGAAATGGGCATTAAAACTGTAGCGGTTTATTCTACTGCAGATGCAGAAAGTTTGCATGTTAGATTTGCAGATGAAGCTGTTTGTATAGGACCGCCTCCAAGCAATTTGTCCTATTTGAAAATGTCAAATATTATTGCTGCTGCAGAAATTACAAATGCTGACGCAATACATCCAGGTTATGGATTCTTATCTGAGAATTCGAAATTTTCTAAAATTTGTCAAGAACACGGAATTAAATTCATTGGTGCTTCTCCAGAAATGATTGACAGAATGGGAGATAAAGCTTCAGCTAAGTCTACTATGATTGAAGCTGGTGTGCCATGTGTACCAGGATCTGTTGGTATTTTAGAATCTTACGAACAAGCATTAGAACTTTCTAAAGAATTCGGTTTTCCAGTTATGTTAAAAGCTACTGCTGGTGGTGGTGGAAAAGGAATGCGTGCCGTTTGGAAAGAAGAAGACTTATTAAAAGCATGGGAGAGTGCTCGTCAAGAGTCTGCTGCTGCTTTTGGTAATGATGGAATGTATCTTGAAAAGTTAATTGAAGAGCCACGCCATATCGAAATCCAAGTTATTGGAGATTCTTATGGAAAAGCTTGTCACCTTTCAGAAAGAGATTGTTCAGTACAAAGACGTCATCAAAAATTAACGGAAGAAACTCCTTCTCCTTTCATGACAGACGAATTACGTCAGCAGATGGGTGATGCTGCAGTTAAAGCCGCTGAATACATTAAGTATGAAGGTGCTGGAACAGTTGAATTCTTAGTTGATAAACACCGTAATTTCTATTTCATGGAAATGAATACGCGTATTCAGGTGGAGCATCCTATTACAGAACAAGTAATTGATTATGATTTAATTCGTGAACAAATATTAGTTGCTGCTGGTGTGCCTATTTCGGGTAAAAATTATTTACCAGAACTACATGCAATAGAATGCCGTATAAATGCTGAAGATCCTTACAATGATTTTAGACCGTCTCCAGGAAAAATCACTACACTTCATATGCCAGGAGGACACGGTGTTCGATTAGATACACATGTATATTCAGGTTATACAATTCCACCAAATTATGATTCAATGATTGCAAAACTTATAACTACTGCCCAATCTCGCGAGGAAGCAATTAGTAAAATGAGAAGAGCTTTGGATGAATTTGTAATTGAAGGAATTAAAACAACAATACCTTTTCATAGACAATTAATGGATGATCCGCGTTACATCTCAGGCGATTACACAACCGCTTTCATGGATACGTTTAAAATGATTGCTCCAGAATAATTGATTACAATATTTTTAAAAAGCCGTACATTGCTGTACGGCTTTTTTTATGGTCAATTTTTAATGAAATGGGTAAAAAGTATACATTTTACTTTTAAAGGAAACACTTTGTTTCTGATTTTCACGACATACTATTTTTTTAGTGATGTGTAAACAACATTTTTAGAATATAAAAGTCCATTTCACACTACTAACTAATGCCGTTAGGGCAAAGTGGCTAATAAATACTTTTACAGGAATAGTATAGTGCTTATTTCCCATAGGAGTAGGTTAGTGTGGAATGAATTGTATTTTAGTTACAAAGTTTCCTTAAGCCATTTGAAGAATTCTTTTTGCCAAACTTGAGCGTTTTGCGGTTTTAAAACCCAATGGTTTTCTTCGGGGAAATACAAAAATCTACTTTTTATACCACGCAATTGTGCAGCTTGAAACGCTTCTTGACCTTGTCCTATTGGAACTCTAAAATCTTTTCCTCCTTGGATAATTAAAATTGGAGTATTCCATTTTTCTACTAAATTAATAGGGTTGAAGGTGGTGTAGGTTTTTTGAGCTGTAGCATTGTCTTTCTCCCAATAAGGTCCACCGAAATCCCAGTTGCTAAAGAAAACTTCTTCGGTTGTGCCAAACATGCTTTGCGTGTTGAAAACACCATCATGAGCGATAAAAGTTTTAAATCTGTTATTGTGTATTCCGGCTAAGTAAAATGCCGAATAGCCACCATAACTTGCTCCAACGCAACCTAAACGAGTTTTGTCCACATAACTTTCTTTAGATACATCATCAATAGCTGAAAGGTAATCGTCCATTACTTGTCCGCCCCAGTCTTTACTGATTTGCTCATTCCATTCTACTCCGTGTCCTGGCATTCCGCGACGATTAGGTGCTACAACTATATAACCATTAGCAGCCATCAACTGAAAATTCCAACGGAAAGAATAGAATTGTGTCAATGCGCTTTGTGGTCCTCCTTGGCAATATAAAAGTGTAGGATACTTTTTTGTAGCATCAAAATGGGGAGGTAGAATTACCCATACTAACATTTTCTTACCGTCAGTTGTGGTAACATATCTTCTTTCGGTCTTGCTTAGCGCCAATGAATCGTAGGTAGCTGTATTTACATTGGTGATTTGTTTCCAATTGTTTTTCTTTAAATCGAAAGAAAAAATCTCCGAAGCATGGTTCATATCTGCTCTGGTAACAATAATGTTGTTGCCCGAAAATCCAATTAGGTCATTTACATCAAAATCTCCATTGGTAATCTGTTGCACGCGAACTGCAATTTTTGTCATACCTGGAAAATTCACTTCAAAAAGTTGTTTTGTACCATCAATAGCAGCTGTAAAATAGACTTTTTTTCCATCTTTGCTCCAAAGAAAGCTGTCAACAGTACCGTCCCAATTAGCGGTAAGGTTCATTTTGATGCCTTTAAAATCAACGATGATATCGTTTTTATCGGCTTCATAACCTTCGCGTTTCATCTGTAACCACGTCAGGTCGCCAGACGGAGAAAATTGCGGAGCTACATCATAACCAGGATTGTCTTCAGTTCTATTTGTAGTCAAGCCAGTTTCTAAGCTATATTCAAAAATATTGGTGTTGGTTGAAATGGCATACTGAGTCCCTGCTTTTTTCTTACTTACATAAAGAATTTTTTTACTGTCTGGAGACCAGATGTAATCTTCATCTCCACCGAAAGGCTTTTGCGGACTGTCAAAATTTTCTTTACCCATGATATCAGTTCCCACTGCACCTTCAGTAGTTTCTTTGTAAAGGACATGGTTGAATTTTCCTTCGTTCCAAGTATCCCAATGGCGGTAGTCTAAACCGTCGTAGATTTGTACTTCAGATTTTTCCAGGTCAGGATAGAAATCTTTTCCAAGAACATTGCTGATTTTTACCTCTTCATTATAGACAAGGTACTTTCCATCTGGTGAAATATTTTTGTCTTTTACTAGATCCTTTGTCTCGGTAACTTCGGTTGGGGTCCCTCCGTTTACAGGAATGGTATAGAATTTTGAATTGGATTTATTCTCTTCGATAGAAGGTGTAGTTACTTTGTAAACTACATTTTTAGCATCCTTAGAGATGCCTAGGGAACTCACTCTTCCCAATTTCCACAGGGTTTCTGGTGACATTACGTTTTGGGCCATTGCGCTTAAACTCATCATTGTTAGGGTTGTAAGAAGTATTTTTTTCATAAAAAGAAAGGTATTTTTTAAGGTTCTAAATTACGATAATAATCTAAAAATACTCAGAGGATTATGTTAACTCTTTTTAATAATCATTACAGTAAAAAAGGGTGTTTCATGCCTGTTTACTAGCTAAAAATATTATTTTTATAAAAATTTTTCAGATGCAATTAAGTTATTGGGAACTAAAAAACTGGTTTACAAAGGTAGATTATACGGTAGTGGGTAGCGGAATTGTTGGGCTACATGCTGCTTTGCGCCTGCGCGAAAAATACCCGGATAGTAAAATACTAGTACTGGAAAAAGGTATGCTACCTCATGGAGCAAGCACTAAGAATGCTGGCTTTGCCTGTTTTGGAAGTATTTCTGAAATTATAGATGACTTAAAATCTCATTCGGAAGAGGAAGTTTTCCAGCTGATTACAAAGCGTTGGGAAGGACTGCGGTTATTACGTAAGCGTCTTGGCGATGAGGCGATTGATTTTAAACCTTATGGCGGCTATGAGTTGTTTTTAACAGAAGATGAAAGTTGCTATAATGAGTGTGTAAATAAATTACCATTCATAAATGAGATTCTAAAGCCTCTTTTTAGATCGGATGTGTTTGCTAAAGAAATAGACCGTTTTGGTTTCAATGGTATTCGGGAACATTTAGTTTTTAATCCGTTTGAAGCTCAAATTGATACGGGAAATATGATGCAAGAGTTACTAAAGCAAGCGGTATCAAATAATATATTAATTTTAAATCAGCAAACGGTTACTTCCTTTTTAGATAAAGGAACCGATGTTGAAGTGGTATTGGATGATTTTAGTTTTAGGTCAAAGAAAGTACTTTTTGCAACAAATGGTTTTGCAAATGAATTGGCTGGAGCTGCGGTTAAACCAGCCAGAGCACAGGTGTTAATTACGGAGCCAATTGAAAATTTAGATATCAAAGGTACTTTTCATTTGGATCGTGGCTATTATTATTTTAGAAACATTGGAGACCGAATATTATTAGGTGGTGGTCGAAATTTAGATTTTGATACCGAAAATACAACTGAGTTCGCACAAACAGAAATTGTGCAAAATAAGTTGAAGCAGTTATTAAAAGAAGTAATTTTGCCCAATCAAAAATTTGAGATTGCCCATAGTTGGAGTGGAATCATGGGTATTGGCAATAGCAAGAATCCTATAGTTTCGCAATTATCAGAAAACGTCTATTGTGGCGTGAGACTTGGCGGAATGGGAGTAGCAATAGGAAGTTTAGTAGGAACAGAATTAGCAGATTTAGTATAATGGCAACAAAAATAACACCAAAGAAACCAGTTAAGAAACCAGTAAAAAAAGAATCCAGTAGTTTTATGAGTATACTCAGTCGTTTTTTGTTTAAAGTTGCATTGTGGTTCTTCGGAATCTCTTTGTTTTTTGTGGTGCTTTATAAATTTGTTCCGGTTCCGTTTACACCTTTAATGGCTATTCGGGGTATTGAAAATAGCGCAGACAAGAAAGAAAATTCATTCAGTCACGATTGGGAACCTATCGAGAATATTTCGGTTAACTTACAGAAAGCCGTAATTGCAAGTGAAGATGGAAGTTTTCTTACTCATAACGGATTTGATTTCAAAGCAATGCAAAAAGCATATAAAGGCAATGAACGAGGACGAAAAAGAAAAGGAGGAAGTACCATATCGCAACAAACAGCCAAAAACGTATTTCTTTGGCAAGGACGCAGTTACTTGAGGAAAGGACTCGAAGCGTATTTTACCGTTTTGATTGAGTTAATTTGGGGTAAAGAACGCATTATGGAAGTGTATTTAAATAGCATCGAAATGGGGAATGGAGTCTATGGCGCTCAAGCCGCGGCAGAGCATTGGTATAGAAAAGATGCTAAAGATCTAACTCCTATTCAAGCCGCAGGAATAGCCGCGATTTTGCCAAATCCCAGAAAATTTACAGCGACTAGTTCCTCGTCATATATCAATAATAGAAAGACGAAAATTATGCGAGTGATGCGAACTGTAGGGAAAATCAAATACTAGGTGCGTTTTAAAAAACCTTATATGGTCTTCCTTTTCCTCTTTGCTGTTCAAGTATGGGGTCAAAATAACGGTGCTGAAATCGGAATCATAACTGATAATGATTTGTACACTTCGTCTAAAAACGATATGTATTACACTAACGGATTAGAAGTTTTTGATCGTTATGTGACTAAAAATGACAATCCCAAAATTTATAAAAAAACAACTGAATTTAGATTAGGACAGTGCATTTACACGCCACGATTTCTAAATACTCCCTCCAAAGAAATTATGGATCGTCCATATGCAGGTTATTTATTTGGGGAGTTAGGGAGAAGTTTTTTTTATAAAAATGAATCGGTCTTAAAAACTGATCTGCAGTTGGGCTTTGTGGGGCCAAATGCCTTTGGGAGAGAGACCCAGAGAAGTTTTCATAAATTAGTAGGGTACAAAGAAGTTCGTGGTTGGGAGTACCAAATTCAGAATGCGCTTGCGGTACAAACTCATTTTTTGTTTTCACAAAAGCTATTTACAAATGTACAAAGTGACTTTGTCGACTTTCATTTTCGTTCAGAAGCAAATCTAGGGACGGTTTTGACTGGGTTGTCCACTGGTTTTATGGCTAGAATAGGTTTTAAAAAATTAACTCCCGTTTATAATTCTAATCTATATGGTGGTGCTTTAGGTAGTAATGAAAGCGAATTTTACTTTTATATCTCGCCAAGCATTAATTATCAGTTGTATGATGCTACAATTCAGGGTAGTCTTTTTAATAACAATAGTCCAGTAACATTTAGTTTAGTTCCTTTTCGTTTCAATGGCGAAGCAGGTTTTAAATATAGAAAAAACAACCTTAATCTTTCCTATATTTTCATGTATCGAGGAAGGGAATTATACAGCAAAACTAACACGGGGTATTTCTATGGATCGATAGGAGTTTCTTATTTACTGAAATAATTTTAGATATTAATAAAAAAAAAGAGTCGATGCCAATAGAAAATATACCGGAAATTTATATTAAAGAGAAGGAAGTTAATGAAGGTTTGTTGGTATATGATTTTAAAATGACTAATGATGTTGTAAAAAGCAAGGTTAATTTAAGTATGAATATGTTTAGCTTTTTGCAGGTGGGTAAAAAGCAGGTTCATTTTGCAGATACTTCAATCGCCGTCAATAGTAAGCAATCGTTACTTCTTAAAAAAGGGAATTGGCTTTGGACAGAGTTACTCGAAACTGAGGCGATTTATTATTGTAAGCTCTTCTTTTTTTCTGAAGAGAAACTTATTGAATTTTTAAAAAAGCATACAAAAAACGTACAGCCTTATACAAATGAAGTGGCTTATTTCGTCATCGAAAATGACGATTATATAGTCGCGTTCTTAAATTCGTTGTCAATTTTAAATTCAGATACTTCTAATTATAGCGCCAATCTGCTGAAGATAAAATTTGAAGAAATTATGCTATATCTTTTGGCTAAATATGAGCAAGCATTTGAGTTTTATCTACATTCGTTAATTTCCAAAGAAGTTTCACCCTTTAAAAATGTGGTCGAAAGTAATGTTCTTTCGAACTTAAAACTGGAAGAAATTGCTTTTTTGTGCAATATGAGTTTGTCTACTTTTAAGCGTCATTTTATGTTAGAATACAATGAAGCTCCAGGTAAATGGTTGCAAGATAAACGCTTGCAAAGAGCAAAAGATATTCTTCAAGAAGGTCAACTAAAACCGTCGGATATTTATTTAGATATGGGTTATAACAATCTCTCTAACTTCAGTATAGCCTTTAAAAACAAATTTGGAATAAGTCCAAAGGAAATCCATTAAAACCGACTAAAGCAACCTAACTAATTGATTTATATATAATTAATAAGTTTATAGGTTTGTTTTTATTGTTAACCCTTCAATAATGAACTTTTTTCATAAGTTTTTTGACCCGTATCAATAAGTGGATAGGCTAACTCTCGCCATACATTTGTAGTGTAATTAAAACATAGTGTTTTTGAAAAATAATTATATCTATATAATTTAAAAAATATAATAAATGGCAAATGTAACTAAACCCGTTTTCAAAGAAAGATACGATAATTTTATTGATGGTAAATTTGTTGCTCCGGTTAACGGACAATATTTTGACAATCCTTCACCAGTTGATGGAAAAGTATTTACTCAAGCTGCTCGTTCTACTCAAGAAGATATTGATCTTGCTTTGGATGCAGCACATAAAGCGTTCCCGTCTTGGAGTACAACTTCAGTAACAGAACGTGGCAATATGTTGTTAAAGATTGCTCAAGTAATGGAAGACAACTTAGAGTACTTGGCAACTTTAGAAACTATTGATAATGGAAAGCCAATCCGTGAATCTCGCGCAGCAGATATCCCTTATTGTGTTGATCACTTCCGTTATTTTGCGGGTGTTATCCGTGCAGATGAAGGAAGTGTCTCTGAACATGACAAGAATACATTAAGTATCGTTTTGCACGAACCTATTGGAGTCGTAGGAGAAATAATTCCTTGGAATTTCCCGATGTTGATGTTAGCTTGGAAAATTGCGCCAGCTTTAGCGGCAGGTTGTACTGCAGTTGTTAAACCAGCAGAACAAACTCCAACAAGTGTAATAATGTTGATGGAATTGATAGGTGATATTTTACCTGCAGGAGTACTGAACATCGTAACTGGTTTTGGTGCAGAAGCTGGACAGGCTTTAGCTACTTCAAACCGTATCGCTAAACTTTCATTCACTGGTTCTACCGAAACTGGTCGTAAAGTGTACCACAACGCAGCAGAAAATATTATTCCTGTAACTATGGAATTAGGTGGAAAATCTCCAAATATTTTCTTCCCATCAGTGGCCGCTCAAGATGATAAATTCTTTAGCAAAGCAATAGAAGGTGCGTTAATGTTTGCACTTAATCAAGGTGAAATTTGTACGACTCCTTCGCGTATTTTAGTTCATGAAGATATTGCTGATCTTTTCATCGAAAGAATGCAAGAACGATTGAAGTTAATCAAAAAAGGTAATCCGCTTGATCCTGAAACAATGATTGGTTCTCAGGTTTCTAAGGCACAATGCGAAAAAATAGTTAATTATATCAATATTGGTAAAGAAGAAGGTGCTACTGTATTAGCTGGTGGAGAAGCTGGTAACTACGAAGGAGATCTTTCTGGAGGTTACTATGTTCAACCAACAGTATTGAAAGGGACAAACAATATGCGAGTATTCCAAGAAGAGATTTTTGGACCGGTTGTAGCCTTAACAACATTTAGTTCTACTGAAGAAGCTATTGCTATCGCAAATGATACGCCTTACGGTTTAGGCGCGGGTGTTTGGTCTCGTGATGCTCACGAATTATTCCAAGTTCCACGTGCTATTCAAGCAGGTAGAGTTTGGGTAAATCAATATAATACTTATCCTGCTCACGCTCCTTTTGGAGGGGTTAAAGAATCAGGATTTGGTCGTGAAAACCATAAAATGGCATTAGATCATTATCGTGTTGTAAAAAACATGTTGATCTCTTACGATAAAGAACCAGTTGGATTCTTTTAATCGAAGCCTATAAACAAATTGAAAACCCCGGCATTGTTGGGGTTTTCTTGTTTTTATTCTAAACGGTTAATTACTTTTTAAATGAGGTTTTTGCATATATTAAAGAAATTTTAGGATACAAAAAATCGATTTTATGTATCTTAGTAATAAGATAGGTACAGTTCAAGTAAATTTAAAATACCAATTAGAACTTGTGTTTATTAAAGGTGATAAATAAATAAAACAGACGGTTTTTCTTTTAAAGTAAGATGCTTATTGAAGCACTCTATTTTACAAAATTAAAATGATAGAAAAATTGTTGTTAAACGAAATAAATCATGAGCAGAGGATTTGTAAAAGAAGATGATCAGGAAGAAATTCCTATTGTACCACCAAGAGCAGATTTACCAGACGGAGTGGTGAATTATGTAACCCAGATTGGTATGGCCGAACTTTTGAATGAAAAACAAACGATGACTAATGAAATCGAGAATCTTAAAAGTACAAGTGAAAATGAAAGGCGAATTGCTGTAAATCATATTAATGCAAAACTGCAATTGCTGAATCACCGCATTACTACTGCTAAAATAGTAGGTCTTGATAAGCAGGCACATGATGAGGTGCGTTTTGGTGCAACGGTAAGCATGAAAATTAAGGGTAATACAAAACTACAACAGTACCAAATAGTAGGTGTAGATGAAGCTGATATCTCAAAAGGAAAAATTTCCTTCATTTCTCCAATCGCTAGAATACTGATTAATAAAAAAGTGGGAGAAATAGCCATACTAAAATTAGCGCAAGAAAATCGAGAGTTTGAAATTATTGCAATAAATTATTAAAACAGAATACTAAAATGGGGAAGATTAGTTCCATCTAAAAATAAAAAACTCAAGCCATCTGACTTGAGTTTTAAATTGTGGAGAATACGAGATTCGAACCGGTCATCTTCCCGAAAGCCTTCGGGACACTCTAGTTATCTGATTTTTAAGCTATTAAAAATTCGATGTATTTTCTACTCTTCTTTTTTTTGATTTCCATTTCTCTTTTTACAGCCAATGACCTAGAATCAAAAGTTTCAAAATATACGATGAT
>NZ_JASMRH010000021.1:31104-79583 GCF_041431385.1 Flavobacterium sp. Arc2
AAAACATAGGCTTTAAAATAAAAAAACTCAAGCCATCTGACTTGAGTTTTAAACTGTGGAGAATACGAGATTCGAACTCGTCACCTCTTGCCTGCCAGGCAAGCACTCTAGCCAAATGAGCTAATCCCCCAATTCTTTGGCAAATATAACATTATTTTACATTGAAAAGACAAATTAAAAAACAACTTTCTGTTCTGATAAAAGGATGACTTTCTTCATAATATTTTTAACTTTACATAAAAACAACTAAAATGGCACTAGAAAATCCAACAGGTTCATTAACCACTACAATCGACAATACGATTGCAACGGTAGAATTTAGTCATCCAGCAAGTAATTCTTTTCCAAGGAAATTGTTAGATGCGTTAACTGAAAAGTTGAACGAGCTGAGTGTTAATGCTGGCATTTCTGTAATTATTTTACGAAGTGAAGGAACAGCTGCTTTTTGTGCCGGAGCTTCTTTCGACGAACTTTTGGCAGTATCCAATCAGGAAGAAGGAACGCAATTTTTCTCGGGATTTGCTAATTTAATAAACGCCATGCGCAAATGTTCTAAAATTATAGTGGGACGTATTCATGGAAAAGCAGTAGGAGGTGGTGTAGGTATTGCCGCAGCCTGCGACTATGCTTTTGCGACCATTGATAGTAGTATTAAACTTTCGGAACTTGCTATAGGGATTGGTCCATTTGTGATTGAGCCTGCGGTAAGCCGTAAAATTGGTAAGACGGCAATGACAGAAATGACTCTAGCGGCCACCGAATGGAAAAATACAGATTGGGCTCAAGACAAAGGGCTTTACGCCAAAGTTTTGGAAAATCAGGTGGAGTTAGATATTGATATAGCTCACTTTACTACAAAGCTAGCTTCCTACAATCCAGAAGCCTTGGTGCAAATGAAGAAGATAATTTGGGAAGGAACTGAGGACTGGGATGCCTTATTGCTGAAAAGAGCAGCAATTTCAGGCGAATTAGTACTGTCTGATTTTACTAAAAATGCTTTAGGTCAATTTAAAAAACAATAAGAAATGAAAATTACAGCTCTAATACAACAAGTCGATATAGCGGGAAAATTGAAAAATGCAACTGATAGTAATTACCAGATAGGTGTGATTATTGGTTCCGTCATTCCATTTGTTGTTTTACTAGGATTGGCTTATTGGATGTATGCTTCTGCAAAAAAAAGAGATGAAAACGGTTAATTTTTCACTAAATTTGCAAGCAAAATTATACGGAAATGAGCAATATCAGAATTACAAAAAAATTTAGTTTCGAAACTGGTCATGCGCTATATGGGTATGATGGCAAATGTAAAAATGTTCACGGACATAGTTATAAATTGTCAGTAACTGTTATCGGGAGTCCTATCGAGAATCGTAATGATGTAAAATTTGGAATGGTTATCGATTTTACCGACTTAAAAAAAATTGTAAAAGAAGAAATTGTAGATCAGTTTGATCATGCCACCGTTTTTAATGAAACCACCCCTCATGTAGAATTGGCACACGAATTAAAAAATCGAGGTCATCATGTTATATTGGTGAATTACCAGCCTACAAGCGAAAACATGGTAATTGATTTTGCGCAAAGAATAATTGGTAGGTTACCCGCAGGTATCAAGCTTTTTTCTTTAAAATTACAAGAAACAGATTCTTCTTTTGCTGAATGGTACGCTAGCGATAATTTGTAATTCAAAATTCATACTTTAATTTCATGCAATTAGCCAACAATAAAAAAATTTACTTCGCCTCAGATCAGCATTTTGGTGCTCCAACAGCAGAAAATAGTTTGCCAAGAGAAAAGCGATTTGTGGCTTGGCTTGATGAAGTAAAAGAAGATGCTGAAGCGATTTTTCTTTTAGGAGATTTGTTTGATTTTTGGTTCGAATATAAGTCAGTTGTTCCAAAGGGCTTTGTTCGTGTCTTAGGTAAATTAGCTGAAATAAGAGATAGCGGAATTCCAATCTATTTCTTTGTTGGGAACCACGATTTATGGATGGAAGATTATTTCCAAAAAGAATTGAATATCCCTGTATTTTATGATAATCAAGAATTTACTTTCGGGGATAAAACATTCCTTATTGGCCATGGGGATGGTAAAGGACCAGGCGACATGGGCTACAAGAGAATGAAAAAAGTGTTTACAAATCGTTTTTCAAAATGGCTTTTTAGATGGCTCCATCCTGATATTGGAGTGCGTTTAGCGCAATATCTATCGGTAAAAAACAAACTGATATCTGGAGATGAGGACGTAACTTTTTTAGGTGAAGATAACGAATGGCTGATTCTCTATTCTAAAAGGAAATTGGAAACTAAACATTACAACTACCTTGTTTTTGGACACCGTCATTTACCGATGAAAGTGAACGTAGGGGAAAATTCAGAATACGTTAATCTTGGCGACTGGATTAGCTATTTCACTTATGGAGTTTTTGACGGAGATACATTCGAAATAAAAAAGTACTAATTCATTCCTTCGCCATATAAATAAGAGTCCAAATTAATTTTAAATAAAGTTCCTTCAACCAAGTCTTTTACGGCATTTAATTCTTGCATGGAAACGGCTAAATCAATCTGAGAACAAGGCGTTTTTAGTAAAAATTTATGGCATTTATTTTTTAGTTCGCAATCATCACAACAGCTATTTAAGGCATAACTTTCTTCTATACATTTCTTAAAGACTTGTAGTTCTTGTTGTGAAAAATAAAATCCAGTTTCTCTAAAGATCAATTGCACTTTGTCGACTAGTACGTCATTCTCTTTTCTCCAATAAAAAGAAGTCCCTGAATCATTATGGTATATTTGTTTTATTTCTTGCATTTGAATAATGTTTGAAACAAATATAAACATTATTTATAATAATTCTAAATAAATACTAATCATTCTAGGTTTTCGTGTTCTTCTAAATCTTTTCTCAAATCAAGTTTTCTAAAAGAAGGAGAAATGAATCCCGTAAATGCCACTATTATGAGTGTCATGCTTCCGCCAAAAACAACAGCCGTTACTGTTCCCATTAATTTAGCAGTAACACCACTTTCAAAAGCACCGAGTTCATTTGAAGAACCTACAAACATTGAGTTTACAGCCGAAACTCTACCGCGCATATGATCAGGAGTTTTAAGTTGTAGAATCGTTTGACGGATTACAACTGAGATACCATCAAATACACCACTAAAGAACAAGGCCAAAAGCGATACCCAGAAAATCGTGGAAAGTCCAAATACTATAATACAAATACCAAAAGAAAAGATTGCGATCAATAACTTCATTCCGGCATTCTTACTCAACGGAACATAGGCTGTGATTAACATTGTAATAAAGGCTCCTACTGCTGGGGCTGCTCTTAAAAAACCAAATCCTTCCGGACCAACTTTTAGTATGTCTTGTGCAAAGATGGGTAATAGCGCTATGGCACCACCAAATAGAACAGAGACCATGTCAAGAGTAATCGCTCCTAAAATAGTTTTGTTATTGAAAACGAATTTTATTCCTTCGGTCAAACTCTGCATTACGGGTTCTCCTATTTTCGGATTTAATATCGGTTTTTTTTCTATTTGCGATAAAAATAATAATGCAAAAACAGAACAGGCGAAAACAGAACACATTGACCAATGTACACCAATCAAAGTAATCGAGAAACCAGCAACGGCAGGTCCTACAACTGAAGCTATTTGCCAAACAGAGCTACTCCAAGTCGCCGCATTAGGATATACTTTTTTAGGAACAAGCAAGGATAATAACGAAAAGATAGTGGGTCCTAAGAAGGCGCGAACTAATCCGCCAAGAAAAACTAAAAAGTAGATGGAGTACAAAATCGTTTTTAGAGAATAATCATGTACTATTGCTGGCCAGGTCAATAAAAACAGCCCGAAACTGATTACTGAAAAAGCCAAAATACATTTTACTAAAAGTCCTTTCTTTTCCTTTTGATCCACTATGTGACCGGCAAACAAAGCCATAGAAATAGCAGGGATTACTTCCATTAATCCAATAATTCCCAGTGAAAGCGGATCTTTGGTGATGCTGTAAACTTGCCATTCAATCACTATAAATTGCATAGACCAAGCAAAAACCATGGCGAAACGCAATAACAAAAAAGTATTAAACTCTTTATAACGCAATGCTGCGTAGGGATCTTTCTTAACTTTAGGGGTACTCATTATTTAATATTTTTTAATCTCAGTTGAATCGAAATCTTACCGTTCCATTCATTTTCATCTATACAATACACCGCTTCAAAGGGTTCTTGATTTGTAGTTAATTCCATTTTATTGCCTAATCCGAAACCTATGGCCGGAATGCCTTCAGAATTATTTTGTTTTACAAACAGTTTCAAATGAGCATTGTCTTCACCTAGTTTTTTGGCGTAGCCAGTATCTTTTACATTTTTTGTTAGAAATACAGGAGTCATGTTTAGCGGACCAAAAGGTTCAAACTGTTTTAATATTCGGGTGAGTTTAGGGGTAATATCTGCAAAATCTATTTCGGCATCAATCTCAATTTCTGGGATTAGCATATCGGGATGAATCGTTTCCTGCACTTGTTTTTCAAAGGCTTCTTTAAAAATGGAATAATTCTCTTCTTTTAATGTCATTCCGGCGGCGTACATGTGTCCACCAAATTGCTCCAGATGTTGCGAGCAGGCTTCTAGTGCATTATAAACATCAAACCCTTTTACGGATCGTGCCGAGGCGGCATATTTATCACCACTTTTTGTAAAAACTAAAGTAGGTCTATAATAGGTTTCAATCAATCGAGAGGCAACAATACCAATTACGCCTTTGTGCCAGTTTTCCTGATAGACAACTGAGGTAAAGCGGTCTTTTTCTTCGTTTACTTCAATTTGTAACAGGGCTTCTTTAGTAATTTGCTTGTCTAAATCTTTTCGATCTGAGTTGTATTGTTCTATTTCTGAAGCAAATTGCTGTGCTTGTTCAAAATCAAATTCCGTTAATAATTCTACGGCATGATTGCCATGTTTGATTCGTCCTGCGGCATTAATTCTTGGTGCGATGATAAAAACAACATCGGTAATATCTAAGGTTTGTTTTTTGACTTGATGAACTAAAGCTTTGATTCCCGGTCTTGGATCACTATTAATCACTTGCAAACCAAAGTAAGCGAGTACGCGGTTTTCTCCAGTCATAGGTACGATATCTGCAGCGATTGCGGCCGCAACCAAATCGAGATAAGAAGTCAGATCTTCTATTTTCTGGCCTTGGTTTGATCCTAACGCCTGAATTAATTTAAAACCAATTCCGCATCCGCACAATTCATCATAAGGATAGCTGCAGTCGTCTCTTTTAGGATCTAAAATGGCAACAGCTTCTGGTAGCGTTTTTCCGGGTCTGTGGTGATCACAAATGATAAAATCGATATTTCTTTCTTTGGCATAAGCCACATGATCGATTGATTTTATACCACAATCTAAGGCAATTATTAGCGAGATGCCATTGTCATCAGCAAAGTCAATTCCTTTAAATGAAATTCCATAACCCTCGTCATAACGATCTGGAATATAAGTGGCAACGTTAGGATAATATGTTTTTAAATAGGAAGATACTAGCGAGACAGCAGTAGTTCCATCGACATCATAATCGCCAAAAACAAGAATGTTTTCCTGATTTTCGATTGCTAATTCAATGCGAGCCACTGCTTTCTCCATATCCTTCATCAGGTAGGGGTCATGCAGGTGGTCTAGAGACGGACGAAAGAAATTCTTAGCATCTTCAAAAGTTTCAATCCCGCGCTGTACTAATAAGGTAGCCACAAAATCCTCCACATTTAAGGCTTGCGCCAAATGCTTGATTTTATCTTCGGAAGGTTTTGGTTTAATGGTCCAACGCATAGTCTATGTGGGGTATGAATTATGTTGTTATATCGATTTTAAAAATCAAAATAGGTTGCAAAACTGTTTATTTTAAAACTAGAGCTTCACCGTAATATGCAATTCCGTCCCAACCCGTTTTCATAAAGTTCCGAATGTTTTGGTGGTTTGTTCCTTCAGGATCCCCTAAAACTTCTTCATAATAATAAGCACCAAAACAAGATAATGTTGCTGCTTCAGACAAGTTTTGCAATTCAGCAAAAGCAAACAATTTACACGAACCAGAGTTCTCTCCCGCTGCATTGTGGAGTAATCCATTTTCGAATGCTGTTGGTGAAAAAACATAATTTTCCTCAATTACCGCAATCGTTTCTGTAAATGTGATGTTTTGTGGAGTTTCTTTTAATTTTTCTAAAAAGACGTTTAGATTCATGTGCTTAGTTTGTTAAAATTGGGAGGCAATGTTTATGGCCGCAACTACTGCTCCTTCCATGTATCCTGGATTTGCGGAGGCAGTTTCTGAACCAGAAATATATAATTTGTCGTTTAATAACGGTTTTTTATAGTCGGGATGTCCATTGTTCTCATGTCCCATGAGCAGATGTTCGTAAGGGAAAAAGGTAAGTGATTCTTCGCGCCATACTTTTTCGTGATAAGCTACGTAATTTCCAGCTTCAGGCCCAAAAAGTTTGGTGAGCTGAAGGATTACTTTCGCTTTTCGTTCTTCTTCTGACAGCATATGTGTACCGCCGTTTAGAAATCCTTTTAATGCATAACCCTTGTTGTCAGCAGTGCTGTGGTCATACATTTCCTGGATGATGCTGGCTTGACTGAATAGCGTACCGGAATACTTGTTATCTCTCCAAAAGGGGCTTGCGTATTCCATTGCAAATTTTATGGATTCGCCCATCCAAGTATGTGTTTTTCGCGCTAATTGCTGAATAAAATCAGGTAAGCGTGGCTCGAAGGTTATAGTTTGAACTAACAAATGTGGCGGCAAAGTGGTGATAACTGTTTCGGCTTTGCACACGATTCCGTCAGAAGTTGAAACCTCTAAATGATTATCAACTTCCTTTATAGTCGTTATTTTAGTTTGTGTTTTGATGTTTTGAATCCCCACTTTTTCCACTAATTTTTCAATTAATGTAGACGTTCCGCCAACGATGCGATAAGAGGGTTCTTCGGCATCTGAAATTTCAAATTTTTGCGGAGGCACAAAGGACATAGTTTCAAAGAAAGAGATGCCTTGGGTATGTTGCCTAAAATAGCTTATTTCGAGTTCGTCTAGTAAGGCAATAAGATTTTGGTGCGGCTTGCTGAACCAAGTGGCGCCCATTTCCATTGTGGCTCCACTTGTGCCGGTGACTGTTTCTATACGGCCGCCAATGCGATTGTGGGCTTCTAATATAATGACTTCAAGCCCTTTTTTTTGTAACAAATAAGCGATCATTAAACCCGATAGACCGGCACCGATGATTATGATTTTTGCGTTATTCATGTTTTATTCGTCTTTCTGAAATTTACTTTTTTTCACTTCTTTAGTTATTGGTTTTCCACCAATCACGACAACAATTTCACCTCGTGGAGCTATTTTTTCAAAATGAGTTAAAACTTCTCGGGTTGTTCCTCTGACGTTTTCTTCGTGTAATTTTGAAAGTTCACGCGATACGCATATCTGTCGGTCTTCGCCAAAATAGGTGATGAATTCTGCCAGTGTTTTTAATAATTTATGTGGAGAAACATAGAGAATCATTGTTCTAGTTTCTTCGGCAAGCTCTAAATATCGAGTTTGGCGTCCTTTTTTCTCGGGTAGGAATCCTTCAAAAATAAATTTGTCATTTGGCAATCCGCTATTGACTAAAGCAGGGACAAAAGCAGTGGCGCCTGGCAGGCACTCCACGGTTATGCCGTTCTCTACACAAGCACGGGTCAATAAAAAACCTGGATCTGAAATGGCAGGTGTTCCAGCATCAGATATTAACGCAATGGTCTCGCCAGCTTTTAATCGTGAGATTAAATTTTCAATGGTTTTATGCTCATTGTGCATGTGGTGACTGTACATGTGTGTGCCAATCTCAAAATGCTTTAGGAGTTTTCCGCTGGTGCGGGTGTCTTCGGCAAGAATCAAGTCTACTTCTTTTAGAATCCTGATGGCTCTAAAGGTCATGTCTTCAAGATTACCGATTGGTGTGGGAACTATATATAATTTTGACATACGCTGTTATGCGGGAATTTTATTAGTATTTCGAAATTTATTTAAAGGAATTTTTTTTCTATGATATCCATAAAACGTTCGGCATAATCATCTTTTCCTTCCCAATTATTATAATCTGGTTTTACCATTTCTTCAATGAAATTACGTGTTTCATAGAAATTATCAAAAGTGATTAATTGACTTAGTACACGGTTGTAATCTTCATTGCTGTTGCCAAAAAGATGTTTTACAAATGCGATTCGGTCATTAAGATCAATCTCAATTCCTTTTGAAAGTTTATCGTTTAGTGAAACCGTTTTTGATTCAACTGTTTTTTCGGGTGCCTTAATTGGCGCTATCTCCTTCTCTTCTGTTTTTTCTACAGCTTCAAATACTGTTTCTGGAGGTAATGCTGGTACTTCGTCGACTTTTACAAAGTGTGGTTCGCTATAATGTCCTCCAAGTAGATCTTCAAAAGAAATTTGCATGGTTTGCTCTTTCTTAGGTGTTTCAACTTCGGTTTCTTCTGTTAGTTCAAAATCAGTGTTAAAGTCAGTTACAGCTTCTTTTTCAGTTACTGGCTCTTCATCTTCAACCATTTCTTCTTCAGTGTTTTCCTCTTCATCCTCACGATCTTCAACTTCGTCTGTTTCCTCGGTCTCAGTTTTGTTTTCCTCGGCTTCTTCTTCGATAGCTTCGATATCTTCTAACGGCTGCTCTGCTATATCTGCCGCAAAGTCACCTAACTCTTCTGCTTCTTCGGCAGTAAGTTCTTCATCTACCTCTTCAGTAGTACTTTTCTCTTCGGTAGGTTCTTCCGTTGCAGCTGGCTCTTGTATATTTACTTCTTCGGCAGGAGTTTCTTCTATAGGAGCATATTTAAAAATTACATCTTCTGTTGGCTCTTCCTTCTCAGGAACTTCCTTAACGGGGACTATTTCAGTCATTTCAATCATAGTCTCAACAGGTAGTTCTTCACTTTTGTCATAAAAAGCTTGGATATCTTTTTCGATTTCAGCATGGCCTATTGTAGGTTGGACAGTACCATAATGCTCATTAACAAAGCGTAAAACCGACAGTTTTTCATATAGTTTTTGGGTTTCCAAAAACAATTGATTGATGTCAGACTTATTCTTAAGTTGTAATATTCTGTGAGCAATGCTGACTAAATCGGCTTCCAATCTTTTTTTCATGACGTTTGAATTATGGTATGTATGGCGTATGTGTTTATAATTTTCTATAATTTTTATCCTACGTAGGGAATAAGGTCCTTTAGTAGGGAACATTTAATTTTTAATTAAGCGTTCACAAATCATCGAATTGATAAAAATTTTCTATTTTTGAGACTACGTAAAAGTATAAAATCTTAAGTCGGTTTATTACGTTACAAAGTAATAAAAACTATTCATTTTTTAAGTTAGAAAAATACAAAAATGTTTCTCGAAAATACAGTAAATCATAAAGAACAATTTGGTTGGATCGAAGTTATTTGCGGTTCGATGTTTTCGGGTAAAACCGAAGAACTTATTCGACGTCTGAAAAGAGCGCAATTTGCCAAACAAAAAGTGGAAATTTTTAAACCAGAAATCGATACCCGGTATCATGATGAGATGGTTGTATCGCATAATGCTAATGAAATTCGTTCTACGCCAGTGCCTGCCGCAGCAAACATTGCTATTTTAGCACAAGGATGTGATGTTGTAGGAATTGATGAGGCGCAATTTTTTGATGATGAAATCGTAAGAGTTTGCAATGATTTAGCTAACCAAGGAATTCGTGTTATCGTAGCTGGATTAGATATGGATTTCAAAGGAAATCCTTTTGGACCCATGCCGGCGTTAATGGCTACAGCCGAATATGTGACCAAAGTTCATGCAGTATGCACGCGTACTGGGAATTTAGCAAATTACAGTTTCCGTAAAACAGACAATGAGAAATTAGTTATGCTTGGTGAAACCGAAGAATATGAACCACTAAGTCGTGCTGCTTATTATCATGCGATGAGGAAAGATGAGGAGGAAAAGTAGGATCCTCTCCCCAGCCCTCTCCGAAGGAAAGGGAGGCTGAATTTAATTAGAATCAAAAAAATCTAGATAACAAAAAACCTTTCTGAGTGTCAGAAAGGTTTTTTTATTTTTCAATAAATCAGAAATCTAAGATCAACACTCTTATATCTTCTTCCTCATTCGTGCAACAGGAATGTCCAGTTGTTCTCTATATTTTGCAATGGTTCTTCTTGCAATAGGATAGCCTTTTTCTTTTAGCAATTCTGCCAATTGATCGTCTGGATATGGTTTTTTCTTGTCTTCTTCCTCAATGATATTCTGAAGAATTTTTTTGATTTCCAATGTAGAAACATCTTCTCCCTGATCATTTTTCATCGCTTCCGAGAAGAATTCTTTAATTAGTTTAGTTCCATAAGGAGTTTCAACATACTTGCTGTTAGCTACGCGGGAAATAGTTGATATATCAAGACCAACCAAATCAGCAATATCTTTCAAAATCATTGGTTTCAACTTCGTCTCATCGCCTTCTAGAAAATATTCTTCCTGATAATGCATGATTGCATTCATAGTGACAAAAAGCGTTTCCTGACGTTGTCTGATTGCATCTATAAACCACTTAGCTGAATCTAGTTTTTGTTTGATAAATTGAACGGCATCTTTTTGAGGGCCTGATTTATCAGTAGACTCCTTATAGGTCTGCATCATTTCCTGATAATCTTTAGAAACATGCAGGCTAGGGGCGTTCCTTCCGTTTAAAGTCAATTCTAGTTCGCCATCAACAATTCTAATGGCAAAATCTGGAACTACATTTTCTGTAATTTTATTGTTTCCAGTAAAAGCTCCTCCCGGTTTTGGATTGAGTTTTTCTATTTCGTGAATTGCTTTTTTAAGCTGCTCATTCGAAACATTGTATTTTTGGATTAATTTCTCGTAGTGCTTTTTTGTAAAGGCATCAAATTGGTTTTCGATAATGTCAGTCGCCAGTTCTACTGATTCTGTAGGTGTCTTGTGTTTCAATTGCAACAATAAACATTCTTGTAAATCACGGGCACCCACTCCTGAAGGTTCTAATTCATGGATTACATGTAGCATTCTTTCTACAGTAGGTTCATCAGTGTAAAGTCCTTGTGTAAACGCCATATCATCAACAATATCAGGAACACTGCGACGGATATAACCCATGTCGTCGATACTGCCTACTAAAAATTCTGCAATATCTCGTTCATCATCGTTCAGGATAAATGTATTCAACTGATTGATTAGATCCTGATGAAAACTAACAGGTGCGGCTAATGGAGATTCGCGCTCTTCATCGTCGTCACTGTAGTTGTTGGTTTGGGTTTTATAATCAGGGGTGTCGTCGCTACTTAGATATTCGTCGATATTAATGTCTTCTGCATCCACTCTATCGGATTCAGAATCATCATAGTCGTCATAATCTTCGTTTTCAAACTCGTCTTTCTCGTACTCATCTTCCTCTTTACCGGCTTCTAAAGCGGGGTTTTCATTCATTTCTTCCAACAAACGTTGTTCGAATGCTTGCGTAGGCAATTGAATTAACTTCATCAGCTGAATTTGCTGAGGAGATAATTTCTGGGATAACTTTAAATTTAAAAATTGCTTTAGCATTTATTTTTTGTATGAAAGTGTAAGGTTTAAGGTTTAAGGTTGCAGAACTTTCAAACAACTTTAAACCTTAAACTTGAAACAAAATTGTATTAAAATTCCGCGTTCAATGGTGTTCTTGGAAAAGGAATTACGTCACGTATGTTTGTCATACCAGTAACAAATAATACTAGTCTTTCAAATCCAAGTCCAAAACCAGAGTGAACCGCTGAACCAAATCTTCTAGTATCTAAATACCACCATAATTCTTCTTCGTCAATTCCTAAGGCTTTCATTTTTTCGACCAAAACATCAAAACGCTCTTCTCTTTGTGATCCTCCCACGATTTCTCCAATTCCAGGGAAAAGGATATCCATGGCGCGAACTGTTTTTCCGTCTTCGTTCAAACGCATGTAAAACGCTTTGATATTTGCTGGGTAATCAAACAAGATTACGGGGCATTTAAAGTGTTTCTCTACTAAGTAACGCTCGTGTTCTGACTGTAAGTCAGCACCCCATTCGTTAATGATATAGTTGAATTTTTTCTTTTTATTAGGAGTACAATCTCTTAAAATGTCAATTGCTTCAGTATAAGACACGCGTTTAAAATTGTTTTCCAAAACAAAATTCAGCTTGTCAAGTAAAGCCATTTCGCTTCTTTCTGCCTGTGGTTTTGATTTTTCTTCGTCTAATAAACGAGTTTCTAGAAATTTCAAATCCTCTGGACATTTCTCCATCGTGTACTTGATCACGTACTGAATGAAATCTTCGGCCAAGTCCATGTTGTCATTCAAATCATTAAACGCTACTTCTGGTTCAATCATCCAAAATTCAGCAAGGTGACGAGAAGTATTTGAGTTTTCGGCTCTAAATGTAGGTCCAAAAGTATATACCTGACCTAAAGCCATAGCATAAGTTTCTGCTTCTAGTTGTCCTGAAACCGTCAAGTTAGTTTCTTTCCCAAAGAAGTCTTCTTTATAATTTACTTTTCCGTCTTCGGTTCTTGGTGTACCATCAAATGGCAAAGCGGTTACTTTAAACATTTCACCAGCACCTTCAGCATCAGATCCAGTTACGATAGGCGTATTTACATACACAAATCCTTTTTCTTGGAAATAACTGTGAACGGCATAAGATAATACAGAACGCACACGCATGATAGCACCAAACATATTCGTACGCACACGTAAATGTGCATTTTCACGCAAGTAATCTAAACTTGGTTTGTTCTTTGGTTGTATTGGGAATTTCTCAGCATCTGAATCTCCAAGGATCTCTAGTTTTGCAACTTGAATCTCAAATTTTTGTCCAGCACCTTTACTTTCTACCAAAGTTCCAGTTACAGAAATAGCAGCACCAGTAGTAATTCTTTTTAAAGTTTCATCAGGAGTGTTCTCAAAATCAACAACACATTGTATATTATTGATGGTTGATCCATCATTTAAAGCGATAAATTGATTGTTTCTAAAAGTTCGTACCCATCCTTTTGCATTTACTTCATGAAGCGCCGTTGTACTGTTTAGTAAGTCTTTAACTTTTGTATGTCTCATTTTAATTTTAGATTTTTAACTATACCATTGATGATATCAAAGGGTATCGAAGAATAGTAAATGCAAATATAATTGATTTGTTTTAATTGTCATTATAGGGAATGTGTCAAAATGGAGCTTTTTCCCGCTATTCGCTATATCTTTTACTTTTTAAAGAAAAAAGTAAAAGGATGCCGCTGCTATCGGGGCTAGGAAATGGTGGGATTATGGTTTTTGAAGAAAGGTTTTAAAAAGTGTAGCAGTACTTCAAACCGAAGCGCTTGTAGATTTACTTCTTTTTATAAAAGTACTGAAATTGAAATAAGCTCCATAGATAAAAAAGAAAGGCAAAGCTATTAGCGAAATGGTTAAGCCAAGATATGAAAACACAATAATCAGCAAGTAAATTATTGAAATAGTTTTAAGCGCTTGATACTCTTTTTTTGCAATAAAGACTATTCCAATGGGTAAAGTAAATCCCGTGAATAGAAATACATAGATGATTAAAATATATAATTCAAAGAATTTATTTATTATGAAATAATCATAGAATAGCGGCATCACAACACCAAATAGAAATATGATAAATGCAATTCCCAAAAGTAAAAAATGAAAGTTATTTTGTAAATTATTAGTATTCACCTTTGCGTAGTTTATTGAAATAAAATAGTTGACTTATGAATTTTGATTAACCTAAGTATGTGGTGCTTAATAAAATTAGTAATTTTAGCGGACAATTTTATAATTATAAAGCTAATTTCTTGTTTGTAACAAAAAACGCCTAATTTGCTAGCTCAATTATCTGTAATGAAAAAAATATTTTTTGCCCTTTCCTTAGTTGTGATATTCACTTCTTGTACAAGTCAAACCAAATTAGGAAACCCAGAGGTGAATCCAGCTGAAATCCAGAGAAAGTTTATGGATTGGTGGACATATCAATACAATGAGATCATGCTTTCTAGAGATTTTGTAGCATTAGATTCTAATTCAAAAGAAATTACTAAAGAGGCTTTTCTGAAAGTGTTAAGTGAAGGAAATTATATTCCGATTCGGTTAGAATCAGACAAGGACGTTTTTTATTACAAGCTTTTTAAAATTGAACCAACATCAGATACAAGTATTAAGGCTTCCATCGCTGAAACGGCATTCAATGAGATTCAAAATTATAAAAAAGAAGGCGAACCATTTCCAGAATTTTCATTCAAAGATTTAAACGACAATTTGATTACAAATGAGAATCTAAAAGGAAAGATTGTTGTTGTAAAATGCTGGTACATTCATTGTGCAGCTTGTGTCAAAGAATTTCCTGATGTCAATCAATTGGCAAGCAAGTATAAAGATCGAAAAGACATCGTATTCCTAAGTCTAGCCGAAGATTCGCCAGAACAATTAAAGCCTTTTTTAATTAGAAAACCGCTTTCTTATGCTGTGGTGCCTAATATGAAAACGTATATGAATTTGACCTTACAACTCAATGCTTTTCCCACCCATTTCATCATCAATAAAAAAGGATTTATCGTAAAAGTGTTATCAGATTACAAAGCTTTAGAGGTTGCATTGGTAAAAGTAAGTGAGGAATAAATTCATTATTTAGCTTATCGGATGGTTTTTAAACATAAAAAATCCCGCCTTTGACGACGGGAATTTTAATAGATTTTATATTTATTTATTCTCCTCCATTTCCATGATTAAATTGGCAATAAGTGCAGTCCATCCCGTTTGGTGTGAAGCGCCAAGTCCTTTTCCATTATCGCCATCAAAAAATTCATAAAATAAATGCTGTCCTTTAAAATGTTCGTCTTTTGAGAAAACATGGTTGTGATCATCAGAATGGTATTGAAACTTACCTTCGTCATTTCGTTCAAAAAGTTTAATTAGTCTTTTTGTTAATTCGTTTGCAATTTCGTTTAAGTTCAATTTTTTTTCTGATCCTGTTGGGAATTCATACACATACGTAGGTCCGTAAAACGTATAGTATTTACGTAACGACTGGATAATCATATAATTCAATGGCATCCAGATAGGACCACGCCAGTTTGAATTTCCACCAAACATACCCGAACGGCTTTCGCCAGGTTCATATTGAATTTGGTGATGACCTTCATCTCCAAAAACAAAAGGATGCTCTTTATGGTATTTAGAAAGAGAACGAATACCGTAATCAGAAAGGAATTCGTCTTCATCTAATAAGCGTTTCAAAAGGTGTTCTAATCTAAAACCACGCATAATCGAGAATAGAAAATTACCGTCTTTATTGGCGTTCTCTATATTTGAAATTAAGGAAGCCAGATCTGGACGTGTTCTTATGATTTCCTTTGCTCGTCTTTGAAATTCTTTTAACTCTTTAAATAAATCGATATTCAAGATTTCGACAGCAAACATTGGAATAACACCAACTAAAGAACGCACTTTTAAACGTTCTGTACTTCCATCAGACATTTCAACAACATCGTAATAGAAATTGTCCTCGTCGTCCCAAAGCGAAAGATCTTTTTTTCCAATATGGTGCATTGCCCAAGCGATATTTAAAAAATGCCTGAAAAACTTAGCCGATATTTCTTCGTAAATTTTGTTGGTTTTTGCTAATTCAAGTGACATGCGCAACATGTTCAAAGAGAACATCGCCATCCAACTCGTTGCATCTGCCTGTTGCATTTTTTTAATTCCCTCCGGCATATGGTTGCGGTCAAAAACTCCAATGTTGTCTAAACCTAAAAATCCTCCTTCAAATAAGTCAGTACCACTAGTATCTTTTTGGTTTACCCACCACGTAAAATTGATAAGGAGTTTTTGAAAAGCTTTTTCTAGAAATGGAGTATCTGCTTTGCCTGTTCGCTTTCTGTCTTTTTCATAAACAGTCCAGACTGCCCAGGAATGAACTGGTGGATTTACATCACTGAAGTTCCATTCATACGCTGGAATTTGGCCATTGGGGTGCATGTAACTTTCTTGCAAGACTAATAAAAGTTGTTGCTTAGCAAAATAAGGATCTATTTCTACAAAAGATGCCATATGAAAAGCTAGATCCCAAGCGGCGTACCAAGGGTATTCCCATTTATCAGGCATAGAAATAACATGTCTGTTATTAAGGTGTTGCCAGCTAAAATTGCGGGAGTCAGTTCTTCTGTTGGCTGCTGTTTCATCAGTGCCACCAAATATCCATTTGTGAACATTGTAATAATAAAATTGTTTGGTCCATAACAATCCCGAAAAAGCACTTTTTGCAATAGCTTGGTGCTCTTTTGGAATATCTTCGCTTATGATTTCGTTGTAGAATGTTTCACATTCCGTTTTTCTTAAATCAAATATCGCATCAAAATTTTCCCAAGGATTTTCTAAAGCGACATTGCTTAAACGTATGTTGACACTTTTTTCTTCGCCTCCTTTTAAATTAAAATGATGCCAAATTGCCGCTTTAGTACCAGACTTCTCTGGATTTATAGTTGGTTCTCCGCTTATAACATGGTTGTTAATTCCGTCTTTAACATACTCATATTCATTAGGGGAATTATAAATGCGCTCGTTGTTTGTTTCGTTTTCGCAGAATAATTGTTCACCTTCATTATGATAAAGATAGTAGTCGTCACTTCGGCTACTTTTAGAAACAATGGTGTTCTTAGAAACAGATTCCATATTAGGACGTGGATGTCTGTTGTTGTGTTTCCAGAAATTACGAAACCAAAGATGGGGAAGTACATGAATTACTGCTGTATCTTTTCCTCTGTTGACTACGGTAACTTTCATCAGGATATCATCAATATCCCCTTTTGCATATTCGATATAACAATCAAAATAAGCATTGTCTTTAAAGCTATCAGTGTCTAGTAGTTCAAATTCTGTTTCTTCTCTACTTCGGTGGCTGTTGGTTGCTATTATTTCCTCATAAGGAAATTCATTATGCGGGTATTTATAGAGGTATTTGTTGTAGGAATGGGATGGTGTTGAAACTTGATGAAAATAAAGTTCTTTAACATCTTCTCCGTGATTTCCTTGATTATTAGTGAGTCCAAATAAGCGTTCTTTTAAAATGGGGTCTTTTCCGTTCCAAAAGACGGGAGCCAAACATAAAATTTCACGAGAATCACAAAAACCACCAATTCCTTCCTCACCCCAGCGATACGCATTACTACGTGCTTTGTCGTGATTAATAAATTCCCATGCATCCCCATTTTCACTGTAATCTTCACGAACGGTTCCCCATTGTCTTTCGGCTAAATAAGGGCCCCATTTTTTCCAATTTTTGTAATTATCGGGAACGGCTAATTTTTCTGCCTCAGAAATTTTATGAGTCATATATTGTGATGTAATAATTAATTTCTTAGGCTTAAAAAGATCAAGCCTTTATTGTAAACCGAACAGCTAGAACGTTAAAATATTCTAATCAATTCTTTTCTTTAGAGTGTGGGGTAAAAATAGGATTTATTTTTAATAAGTAGTTAAGCAATTGGTTACTATTGCTTAATTGTTAGCTATTGTGAGGATTCATTTAGTATCTCGTAAAAATAAATAGTATTAATTGTCGAACTCATACTGAGTTTTTTTCGGATAATGCATAAAAAAACTTCCGTCTTTCATGACGGAAGTTTTAATTGTTTGATAAAAACTAAAGGACTCTAAGTCCGTTGTGATTTATTTATTATTCTGAACATGAACATCTATTTGTGGAAAAGGAATGTTGAGGTCGTAATCTGGGAATTTAGTATACACTTTCTCGTTCATATCAAAGAATACTCCCCAATAGTTAGGGCTATCAACCCATACACGTACGGCAAAATTCACAGAACTATCTGCGAGTTCAGATAAACCGATAAAAGATGCAGGGTCTTTTAAAATACGGTCGTCCTCAGCAATAAATTGGTTAATGGCTTTTTTAAAATTCTCAACATCATCGCCATAAGCGATACCAAATTTCCAGTCTACTCTTCGTAATGGTTCAGTAGAATAATTGATAAGTGCATCTGTAGATAGAGGTCGATTAGGTATAATCACTAATTTCTTATCTGGAGTATTCAGCATAGTCGAAAAAATGTTGATTTCCTTTACTGTTCCTGAAAAACCTTGTGCTTCAATAAAATCGCCAATTTTAAAAGGTTTCAAGATCAAGATAATTACACCACCCGAAAAGTTTTGTAATGTTCCTGATAATGCCAATCCAACGGCTAAACCTGCAGCACCAATAATTGCAACAAATGAGGTCATCTCAATACCAATCATTCCCATTACAGTAATGACGACTAGGGCTTTTAGTATGATGTTTGTAATACTTCTTAAAAATGGGACAAGAGATTGATCGATTGATGATTTTTCCAATGATTTTCCAACTGCTTTTGTAATTAAATTGGTAACCCATAAACCAATAAACAGCACTAGTATGCCGCCGATTAATTTAGGTGCGTATTCAAAACCGAAGTCGATTATCTTGTCAAGGTAGGTGTTTACAGCTATAACTTGTTGATCCATTTTTATTGTTTTTAATTTTTTCTACTCTTTAGGCTTTTCAATTTCTCCCCGTTTTTATAGTGGTCACTGGTCTCCACTTTTTAGTGTTAGCACTACATCAGTGAGCGGGCTAAAATTTGTTGGTTTTTTTCTTAAACTATCGTTTCGGTTGGTTGTATTCATAGCCTTTTGGTGAGAGTTAATACATCTTCTTAACGGAGTTAAGTCTTCTCCACTCGAATTGTCGCGATTTTCAAATATACATATTTTAAAAAGTAACTCATAATAAACGGGGGGTTTCGGGTATAAAAAAAGCTTCCCATCTGTAAGGAAGGGAAGCTTTTTTGAGTTTTATAGGCGTTTTTTTTAAGCGTACTAATTATTTATCTGAATCTTCAGTCTCTTTATCTGGTTTGCTTAAAACATCAATTTTTGGCTCGATAAATTCCTGTTTGTTGGTTAACGACTTGTTCAAGGTTAATACCAAACAAGGCAATAACATCAGGTTAGACAACATCCCGAAAGCCAACGTGATTGCAATTAATCCACCAAGGGCAACGGTACCACCAAAATCAGAAAGCATAAACACAGAGAAACCTGAGAATAAAACGACCGAGGTATAAAACATACTCAAGCCTGATTCTCTAATGGTAGCAAAAACAGATTTTTTTATCTTCCAGTTATTTCGAGTTAATTCCTGACGGTACTGTGCTAAGAAGTGGATGGTGTCATCGACCGAAAGTCCGAAAGCAATACTAAAAACTAATATCGTTGATGGCTTTAACGGAATGCCAAAATAACCCATTAATCCGGCGGTAATCATTAACGGCAACAGATTAGGGATTAAGGAAACGACCACCATTTTGAAGGAGCGGAACATGAATACCATCAGTAAAGAAATCAGAAAGACTGCAAAAAGTAGGGACATCAGTAAGTTGTCAAGTAAGTATTTTGTTCCTTTTTCAAAAACTAATGCCTTTCCAGTCATCACCACTTTGTAGCGATCAGAAGGGAAGATTTTATTGATTTTGGTCCAAAGCTTATTTTCAATGTTCGCCATGTTTCCAGTTCCAATATCTCGCATGAAAGTCGTAATACGAGCCACCTGACCGGTGCTGTCCACATAACTTTTCATGATGTTGTTTTGGGTGTTTTTAGTTGCGTTTTTGGCATAACCCAAAATAAAACTTTGCTCCTGAGAAGTAGGTAAGTCATAATACTCAGGATTACCGTTATAGTACGCCTGCTTAGAATATTTAACTAAATTCAGAATGGAGATTGGTTTTGAAAGTTCAGGGATTTCTTCGATAGTCTCTTGAAGTTCATCCATCTTTCTCAATGTGGAAAGCTTCATGACTCCTTTTTTCCTTTTGGTGTCTACCGTAATTTCCAATGGCATAATTCCATCAAATTCTTGTTCGAAAAAAATAATATCCTGATAAAAGCCAGTGTTTTTAGGCATGTCTTCAATCAAACTTCCAGAGGTTTTAATTTTTAAAGCACCAATGCTACTTATTAAAAATAAAAAGATAGCCACAAGATAGACATGGCGTCTGTTGTATTTTACCATTTTTTCGATCCAAGCCATGAACACTTTTGTATAATTACGACTTAAATGTCTCAAGTGTTTTTCTTTTGGAACAGGCTGGTAGCTATAATAAATTGGTATAATAATAAGGCATAAAAAGAACAGGGCAACAATACTTAATGAGGAAATGATACCAAACTCTTTTAATAACTCACTATTAGTAATAATAAAAGTGGCAAAACCAGCAGCTGTGGTTAAGTTGGTCATCAAAGTAGCGGTTCCTACTTTTGTAATTACACGCTGTAATGCACGGGCTTTATTTCCATGAGCAATATATTCCTGCTGGTATTTATTAGTAAGGAAAATACAATTGGGAATTCCGATTACGATAACCAGTGTAGGGACCAGAGCGGTAAGCACCGTGATTTGATAATGGAATAATCCAAGTAGTCCAAAAGTCCACATAACACCTATGATTACAATCAACATGGCGATTAATGTAGCTCTGAAAGAACGGAAAAAGAAAAAGAATATCAACGAAGTCAGTAATAAGGAAACTCCGATGAACAAACTAATTTCGTTCATAATGCTCATTGCATTAAGTGTTCTTATGTAAGGCATCCCAGAAACACGTAAATCTATACCAGTCTGTTTTTCAAAAGCTTCAATTTTTGGGATGAAATCCTGGACAATGTAGTCTTTACGATGTGCTGTATTGACGATTTTTTTATCCAAATAAATGGCTGAGCGGATTGTTCCATTTTTCTTATTAAAAAGTAAGCCTTCGTAAAAAGGCATGTTTTGGAACAAATCTTTTTTGATCGTATCAAGATAAGCTTTGTTGACAGTTTTGGCTTGATCAACAAACGGAACTAATTCAAAAGTTTGAAGGGAATCATTTTTTTGCAATTTCTTCAAGTCGCTGATTGAAATAATCAGATCCACTTCTTTTTGTGCTTTGAGTTCAGTCATTAATTTAGTCCAGGCAGCAAATGCTTTTGGAGTAAAAAAAGCATCGTCTTTCACACCTATGACAATTAAATTTCCCTCTTCTCCAAATTTGTCTAGAAAGGCATTGTATTCTTTATTGACGATATGGTTGTCTGGAAGTAGATTGGCCTCCGTAAATGAAAACTGTATGTTTTTCCATTGCAGTGCTAAAAAAAGTGTTATTAAAACAATAACACCAAGGATGACGATTCTGTTTTTAAGTACAATACGGGCAATAAGTTCCCAAAATCCTACTTTTGATTTCTTTTTCATAAGTGTTTTAAAAATGGGTGCAAATGTAGTGAAAACCAACACAAAAGCCACAATTTATATGAATCTTTTTATGTGGTTTAGACCTGGTTTTTATCTGTTTTATCTCGCTTTTTTCTTTCGCTGAAAAATTAATTTTAGCCTTGTAAAACGTATTATAGAATTTTACATCTTTGTATGATTTTTGAAATTAATATGCCAATGTACAATGGATTTGAAAAAATATAAAAACACCCTGTTTTATATAGGGGTGACCGGAGGTTTTACTGCGTTGATTTATTGGATTATTACTAAGGGGAAACTACTGGAAAAAAGAAACAATCTAATAGTTTCAGAAACAGGAAATAGTTCCTGGAATGATTTTATATCTTCCATGGAACATAATTTTGAAGATCCTTTGGCTATACTCTTGGCTCAAATTGTAATGATTATCCTAGTGGCCCGTCTTTTTGGCTGGGTTTTTAAGAAGATTGGGCAGCCAACCGTTATTGGTGAAATAATAGCGGGAATAGTTCTAGGGCCCTCCTTATTGGGGATGTATTTCCCTGGTTTTTCGGCGGCTTTATTTCCTGTTGAATCCTTAGGGAATTTAAAATTTCTTAGTCAGATAGGGCTTATTCTTTTCATGTTTGTTATTGGTATGGAACTCGATATTAAGGTGCTAAAAAATAAAGCCAGTGAAGCAGTTGTAATAAGTCATGCCAGTATTGTCATTCCTTTTGCGCTAGGTATTGGTTTGTCTTATTTTGTATTTAACCAATTTGCACCTCCAGGTGTTCAGTTTCTTTCCTTCAGTTTATTTATGGGAATTGCCATGAGTATAACGGCTTTTCCAGTTCTGGCAAGAATCGTTCAGGAAAGAGAAATTCATAAAACTAAACTTGGAGCTATAGTAATTACTTGTGCTGCCGCTGATGATATTACGGCTTGGTGTCTGCTTGCTGTGGTGATTGCAATAGTAAAAGCGGGCGATTTTATTAGTTCGTTATATGTAATTTCGCTTGCCGTAATTTATGTTGTGGCAATGATTTTTATTGTTAAGCCTTTTTTGAAGAGAATAGGTGATTTGTATGGTTCTAAGGATAGTATTGGAAAACCGGTAATGGCTATTTTCTTTCTTTTTCTAATTCTGTCTTCTTATGCTACAGAAGTAATTGGTATTCATGCTCTTTTTGGAGCTTTTATGATGGGATCCATTATGCCAGATGTGACTAAATTCCGAATGATATTTATCGAAAAGGTAGAAGATGTTGCGGTGATTCTTTTATTACCCTTGTTTTTTGTTTTCACAGGATTAAAAACAGAAATCGGACTTATAAATGATCCGTATTTATGGAAAGTTACTGGAGCAATTATTATGGTTGCTGTCGTGGGTAAGTTCCTGGGAAGTGCGCTGGCTGCAAAATTTGTGGGACAAAACTGGAAAGACAGCTTTACGATAGGTGCTTTAATGAATACCAGAGGATTAATGGAGTTGATTGTGTTAAACATTGGGTTAGAGCTTAAGGTTCTAACTCCTGAGGTTTTTACAATGATGGTAATTATGGCATTGGTTACTACTTTTATGACGGGACCTGCTTTAGACTTAATAAATTATTTATTTAAAGACAAAAGTGAGCCTGATGCCGAAGAAATAAACAATCAAAGTAAATACAGAATACTATTTTCTTTTGGAAATAACGAGAAGGGAAAATCACTCTTGCGATTAGCGAATAGCCTGACCCAAAAACAGAAAAGTAAATCTATTGTTACTGCGATGCATCTCTCCCTGAGCGATGAGCTACATACTTTTAATATGGACGAGAAAGAAAAAGATAGTTTCTTACCCATTTTTGAAGAGTCAGAGTTATTGAATATAGAAATTAACACCATTTTTAAAGCAACGATAGATATCGAATCTGAGATTGCAGATGTGGCAAATCAAGGGGATTACGACTTGTTGCTTGTAGGTTTAGGAAAATCAATTTTTGAGGGAACTATTCTTGGTAAAGTAATTGGTTTTACCACCAGAATTATGAACCCGGACCGATTAATTGATAAGTTCACGGGCAAGGAAGGCTTGTTTGAAAATTCTCCTTTTGACGAAAGAACCCGACAAATTGTTGCCAAAACAAAAATGCCACTGGGAATCTTGATCGATAAAGAATTTCAAAATATAGATCAAGTATTTATTCCAATTTTTAAATCAGAGGATTCTTTTTTAATTGATTATGCCCAAAAATTAATTTATAATAATGATTCAAAGGTTACTATTCTAGATGTAAACGGTCATGTAAAGAATAACTTTGTTCTTCAAAGCGCAGTGGCTTCTTTAGAACAAATACATCCTAATAATTTAGCAATAGTAACCGATAAGATTGTAAGTTTGCCTTTTCTTGATAAACAAGACTTAATGCTTATTAGTCTTGAAAGTTGGAAATCATTATTAGAGTCAGATAGCGATTGGTTGATTGGCGTTCCCTCTGTTTTAATTATTAAGCCATAACTTATGCATTGGATTTTATTAATCATAGGAGGATTGTTCGAGGTTGGATTTGCATCTTGTTTAGGCAAGGCCAATGAAACAAAGGGAATTGAATCTACCTATTGGATGTTGGGTTTCTTAATTTGCCTTAGTGCAAGTATGCTGTTGCTCTATAAGGCGACCCAAGAACTACCTATTGGTACTGCTTATGCTGTCTGGACTGGTATAGGAGCAGTGGGGACTGTTTTGGTAGGGATTCTTGTATTCAAAGAGCCAGCTACTTTCTGGAGGATTTTCTTTTTGACGACTTTAATAGCTTCCATTATTGGTTTAAAGTTTGTCTCTAGTCACTAAAGTCCTAGATTAAGAACATAGCTAAGTTTTACAGCAATGTTGTCTTCAAGTTGAGGTAATTGATTGGGGCCATAGCGGTAAAATGCGGTAAGACCTAGTCCTTTAAAAATTTGATTGAGTTCGATTCCAGATTCAAAATAACCCTCATTCAGGGTTTTGTAATTCAATCCTGCATGTTGTTCGGGTTTTTGTAAATTTCCCCAAGCCATTCTGGATACCAGAACTAGAGAAGGTTTTACTTTCTTAAAAATAGTAACTCTATTGAAGCCATGTTTAAATTGGAAATAGACAAACTCATTCGAGAAAAATTCATTGAAGAACATCGTTTCAAAACTATTTTTTCCTGCAAAGGTGATTCTTTGAATGATGGTTTCTTTCGTAATATTATTTGGAGAGGTGTTGTACAAATGGGTTAAAGGAATGTCGCCTATAGCATAACCTGCTTCGAAAAGTAAATTTGTTTTTTGACCATTCAAATATTTTTTCTCAAACTCTGTTTTAAAATCTATTTTACTGAATTTAAAGTCATTATCTAGTGCTTTTGGTAAGGACTGCGTAAACTGAAAAGTGAATTTTGGAAAACGTTTTTCTACTTCAACTCTGCCAGTTGGCGTTTGCATATAATCACTGAAAGGATTCCATTGCAAGGAAACCATAGCTGTTGTCATAATGTAATTGGAGTATAATTTACCGTTTAAATTATATACATAGTTGAATTTGGGTTCGATTTCAGAGCGATTCAAAGTCCAGATACTTTCTGTTTTAGGAATGATTTGGGTTTTTAAAGAGGCTTCCCAGCTCGCGTAATTATAAAATGTACTAATGTTTATAGGTCGAGGATCGTACAGTTTAAAAGGTCTTTTTTCGATAGTGTATAAACTGTTAGCTATCTCCCTGACATCGTTCGTGTAGGATACGCCAATCCAGGAATCAGAAAGTTTACCCACACGTGCAGATAGCCCTGCATTATATTTGAAATTCCCGTCTTTTGTACCGTAAGCGGTATAGCCCTCAATTCTGAAATTTTTTAAAAACTGATCATTTGTAATTCCTCCAAAACCCAATCGAAACCCTTCATAGTTATTGTAACTTATAATTTTCCGTAAGTCCATATCAAAAAAACCTAAAGGTAAAAACCCGTTGATAATTTTTCTGCCAAAACGAATTCGGCTTGCAATTCTTCTTTTGACAGCAATACTGTCTAAAGCTAAATAGGTTTTTTGGCTTCGAATGTCCAAACTGTCCTTACGATAGGAATTCCAAAAACGTTCTGGTTTATTAATGGCGTCGTTTTTTATTTCGACAGAAATATAGCTTTGCTTTATTTTGATTGGGATGTTATACTGAATGTCAAAATTATCGGTTTTAGATAGTAGATATGTAAAGTCGGAAGCTGTTTTTTTTCTCGACTTGAAATCCTTTTCAACGTCACCGTCAAATTGAATCGTTCCACCAAGTATTTTTATATCATCGTCATTTTTTCCTTTTATAATTTTAAACGTTTTGCGAATGGGGAACCAAATCTCTTCCTCGGGAATGTATTGGAATTCATGAATGCCACTGATATCAAGAACTCCTTTTATTCGCATAATCGCCTTGGAAATGGCAAAATTATTTTGGTCAATATATAGCACGCCTTCGAGTCCTGAAGCCTTACTTTTCTTTTTGTTCTTAAAATAAATCATGTATGACATTCTTCCATCTAGGGAGATGGTGTCCAGTAATTTATAATTGTAATCATTTAGGGCGTCAGTAGCGATAGGACTGTTGTACTTAGTTTCAAAAAGCTCATAACGAGAATCATAGACTGAGAAGGATTGTAGATTGAACGCTAAAATTTCATAAATAGGTTGTTTAAATCCTGCCATTTTTGTTCCTAAAATAGTTTCTTTTAATTTTTGATTCCCAAATTGATATTGCGATACTTTCTCCGTTTGAAATAGATGTTGCTTTCTTACAATCTCTTTAAATTTATAAGCAGAGGAGTCGATTTTAGAGAAGGTCTTACCAATCTTTTTTTCAATAAATACCGAGTCAATAGCTCCTTTTAACGAGTCAGGATTTGCGGAAACTATTAGTTTATTATAGGACTTAAATTCAAAACTGCTAAGCTTTTCTTGAGGATTGTTATTCTGTTTATTGGCGATTACTTTTCTAATAATGGCCAATGCAGGATTTTTATTCGAAATCAAAACCTCCTTTAAGTCATCTCTTTTTGGGGTTAGGAAAATGGCATAATAATTTTTTTCTTTTATGACAGGAACCGTAGTTTTAAAATGTCCAATGTAGGAAACTTCAAAAAATGAAATGCTGTTTTTTGAGAAAATACTAAATTTTCCGTCTACATCTGAAATGGTTGTGGAGCCGTCAGTAGCAGTAATTGTTGCAAAAGCAAGCGGTTTGTTTGCTGTGGATTCTTTTACAATTCCGTTGAGCTGAAATTGAGCTTGGATTGAAAAAGTAAAGAAGAAAAACAGTAGGCAAAAATGCTTCATAAAAAGTTTTATTACAAAACGACCATAATCAAATTATGGTATGTATGAGATAAGAATAAGAAAATCCGTCTCGCTTTTAAACGGGACGGATCATGCTATTAATTTATTGAAAGTTATACTTTCATGATTTCAGCTTCTTTATGAACAAGAAGTTCATCTACTTTTTTGATGTAATTATTAGTTAAAGTTTGAACTTCTTCTTCGGCACTTTTACAAATGTCTTCAGATGTTCCTTCTTTTTCTAATTTTTTGATTTCTGTATTAGCATCTTTACGAGCATTACGAACCCCTATTTTTGCGTCTTCTGCCTCTACTTTTGCTTGTTTAGCAAGATCGCGTCTTCTTTCTTCTGTTAATGGCGGAACACTAATAATGATAAGGTCACCATTATTCATTGGATTAAATCCTATATTTGCTACCATAATCGCCTTTTCAATAGCATGAAGCATGTTTCTTTCAAACGGCTGAAGCGTGATTGTTCTGGCATCAGGAACACTTAATTTTGCTACTTGCGAAAGCGGTGTGGCTGAGCCATAATAATCTACAAAAACACTTCCTAGCATTGCTGGAGATGCTTTTCCTGCTCGAATGTTTAGAAACTCTTTTTCTAAGTGGGCAATAGAACCAATCATCGATTCTTTAGTACTATCTAATATAAATTCAATTTCTTCAGTCATTGTTTCCAATTTTTAAGTCCCCTTCGGGGATTTAGGGGATTATATATTTACTACTGTTCCTATGTTTTCTCCTTCGCAGATTTTTAATAAATTACCTTGTTTGTTCATATCGAAAATTACGATAGGCAATTTATTTTCTTGGCTTAATGTAAATGCAGTAGAATCCATTACATTCAATCCCTTTTTAATAACGTCGTCAAAAGAAATGAAATCAAATTTTAGAGCGTCAGCATTTTTTTCAGGATCTGAATCATAAACTCCGTCAACACGTGTTCCTTTTAGAATTACATCTGCGTGAATTTCTACACCACGTAAAACAGCTGCGGTATCTGTTGTGAAATAAGGGTTTCCAGTTCCAGCTCCAAAAATTACAATTCTACCTTTCTCAAGGTGACGTACTGCTCTTCTTTTAATATAGGGTTCAGCAATTGCTTCGATTTTTAATGCAGTTTGTAATCGGGTAAGCATTCCTTTGTCTTCTAGTGCGCCTTGCAATGCCATTCCGTTGATAACTGTGGCTAGCATTCCCATGTAATCACCTTGTACGCGGTCCATTCCATTACTGGCCCCTGCAACTCCTCTAAAGATATTTCCACCACCTATTACAATGGCAATTTCAATTCCTTTATCGTGAATTTTTTTGATTTCTTCGGCATATTCAGCTAATCTTACTGGGTCAATACCGTATTGTCTGTCGCCCATTAAAGCTTCACCACTTAATTTCAGAAGAATTCTTTTATATTTCATGTCTATGTTGAGTTGTTTCGTGCAAATATAGTGATATTCTTTTTTTTTGAAATAGTGTGGCTTAGTTTTTATAAATTTAGTTTTTCAAAGGAACTCTTGGCCGCTTCATAACCAATCTTAAAAATCGCATCCATTTTTGCTTTATTCATCTCAAAAGTGCTGTATATACTGAGTTCTTTAGGTTCTATTACCCATTCGCAGATGTTGAATTTTTGCATATTCGAATTAGCAGAAAGGATATCAAATGCTCTGGTGGTCACTGCTCTGATCGAATTTAAGTCTTTAGCGTCTATTTTTTGAATTGGACTAACATAAACACCAATTATATTATCGCATTGACCTTGCAGGACGTCAGTTGGGAAATGATTTAAAATTCCACCATCACTATACAAGTCTCCTTTAATTTCAAATGGTGATATAATTCCGGGAAAAGCAGAAGATGCTAAAAGGGCATCGCTAATTTTTGTGTCTGATTCGAATATTTTCAATCTGCCTCTAACCATATCTGTAGCAGTTATTTGCATAGGAATTTTTAATTCTGCTAATGAGGCATCTTTGAAAATAGCGTGAAAATATTCTTCAAAGGATGCTGAATCGATCAAGCCCGCTTTTTTAAAAGTAAAATGCCTCCACTGAAAAAGATAGACCGACTTGAAAAAGCTTAAAATTTCATCAGGAGTCTTTCCCCAGGCATACATGGCTCCTACGATTGCTCCTGCGCTTGTTCCTGCAATTCGGGAGGGGCGAATGTTTTGCTCTTCTAAAAATTTAATAGCACCTGCGTGAGCAATACCTTTTGAACCTCCTCCGGAAAGGACAAGTCCAATTGATTTTGAATTAAAATCCATTTTCTTTTTTCTTTGTTCTAAAATTACTGCTTTGCTTCTTTTTAAGTGACTTTTGTCATGTTAAAAATTAGTAAATTGTTTTAACTTTACATAAATAAAGACAAATCATGAAAAAATCGATTGCTACAGCGTTGTTCCATAGTCATTCCTATTTCGAATACAGAAAATTAGTTTCAGATTTATTGAAGGATGATAAATCTACTGGTAATGAGCAGTCGCCTGCTTTAACTAATTACAGTCATCTGAATGATACTCGTATGAATCGTTTAGACAAGACGTTAAAGGTACCTCAAGAGAGTGCTCAGAAATTAGAGTCCTTAAATAACGAATACATTTGGTTGGTCATTTCTGAAGGTTGGTGTGGTGATGCTGCACAATTACTTCCAGTTTTTGATAAATTAGTTGGTGCCTCTGAAGGGAATATAGAGATGAGAATTGTTTTGCGTGATGAAAATGAAGAGTTGATGAATCTGTTTTTAACTAATAAAGGTAAAGCAGTTCCAAAACTTATTGTCATTAATAAGGAAACTGGTGGTGCATTAGCACATTGGGGACCACGACCTAAAGGCGCTATCGATTTAATTGAGAACTATAAAAAAGAGCATGGGGCCATTGATGATACGGCTAAAGCTGATTTGCAAATGTGGTATTTACATGATAAAGGAATGTCATCCCAAGAAGAAATTATTGGTATGATGCTAGACTTGGACAAGGAATTAGAATAAACTTATTTTAGAAGCTGATTAAGGAAATCCCTAAACTTATATTTCCTGAGTCTCTTTGATTGTTAATAGGGAATGCATAGTGGTTTAGTTCGATAAATAGTAAAATATCATCGTCGTTTTGTATTCCAAGACTAATTTTTTTATAGTCACCTGTTAAGTTACCACGACCCAATGCAATTGCTTTCCCCAGGCCTAACTGAAGTGTAATTCTGGTTTCGTCACTTATTTTTGGACTTAATCTAAAATTGGTAAAAACAGGAGCGACAACTAATTTGTTAGACCAGTCCCAGTTTAATCCTCCATGAATTCCTAAGCCAACCCATTTTTTAAAGTCCAGGCCATAACCTAACTTTGTCCCAATACCGTCTGGTATAATCCAAGGTTCTTTTTTGTTTGTGTATTGGTCAACTTCTCCGCTTTTAGGGTTTCCAGTGAAGGCTAGAGTGACGTCAAATTGAACGTAAGTGAATTTTTTATCTTGGGCAAAAAGACTCCCGGAAAAGAAAACTATGAACAATAACGTTTTTAAAAATTTCAAAACAGGGTTATTTTGATTCTAAATTATCTTCGAATGCAATAGCATCCACAGCATCTTTTACGTCATAATCCCCAATTTTTGTACGGCGCAAAGCTGTTAAATGCGATCCTGAATTCATTGCCTTTCCAAAATCAAAAGCTAAAGACCGTATGTAAGTACCTTTGCTGCAAACCACTCTGAAATCAATTTCAGGAAGTGCAATTCTGGTAATTTCAAATTCATGAATTGTAGTCTTTCGGGATGCGATTTCTACCGTTTTACCTGCACGTGCATGCTCGTATAGTCTAACGCCTTCTTTTTTTATAGCAGAGTAAATAGGTGGTATTTGGTCTATCTCCCCTAGGAATTGCTTCACGGTTTCATGAATTAAAGCCTCGTCTATATGTGAAGTAGGGAATGTCTCGTCTATTTCAGTTTCTAGGTCATAAGAGGGAGTGGTGGCTCCAATGAAAAAAGTTCCGGTATATTCTTTGGCTTGACCTTGAAGTTCTGTAATTCGTTTTGTGAATTTCCCAGTGCATACTAAAAGTAATCCTGTAGCTAGCGGATCTAAAGTTCCCGCGTGACCAATTTTAAATTTTTTAGGAAGCCCCAGTTTGTTAATCAGCGCATATTTTAATTTATTTACCGCCTGAAAGGAAGTCCAATTCAAAGGCTTGTCAATCAATAAAATTTGTCCGTTTAAGTAGTCTTCGTCTGTCATTAAATGATAGTCAGGGGATGAATGAAAAAATGAATAATCAGTAAAATGATTCCGGCAGCAATTCGGTAATAACCAAAAACTTTAAAACCTTTTTTACTTAAAAATCCTATAAAACTTTTAATGGCTAAAAGCGCCACTATAAAAGCGATAACGTTACCAATAATCAATAAGTTTATTTGGTCATGTGTCAAGACGAAACCATCTTTGTAATAGTCGTAACATTTTTTTGCTGTTGCACCAAACATAGTCGGAACGGCAAGAAAAAATGAAAATTCAGCTGCTGATGTACGCGATAATTTTTGGGACATTCCACCCACAATGCTTGCGCCACTTCTAGAAACTCCTGGAACCATTGCTAGACATTGGTATAAACCAATTTTAAATGCTTTTAGGTAGGTTACTTTAGTGTCCTCTGAGTGATTAAACCAATCGTCTACTTTTAATAAAACGATACCACCTAGTAAAAGAGAAACCGCAACCGTGACTGGGCTTTCTAATAATTCATCTATCATATCGCTGAATAATAGCCCTAAAACTACAGCAGGAATAAAGGCAACGAACAATTTAAAATAGAAGTCCCAAGTCTGAAAGAAACGTTTGAAATATAAAACTACAACCGAGAGAATGGCTCCAAGTTGAATTACAATTGTAAAAAGTTTTGTGAAATCATCACTTGCAATCCCAAAAAAGGAAGAAGCAATAATCATATGTCCAGTGGACGAAACAGGTAAAAACTCAGTAATTCCTTCAATAATAGCAAGGATGATCGCTTGTAATGTATTCATTTATGCTTTCTTTGGATTTTTTAATATGGCGTAAACTGTAATTCCAAAACCAATTAAAACAGTTGTTGGAGCGAGACGGATTCTTCTAAAATTAAAAATAGCATCGCTATATACATTAGGGTCATCACTTCCTCCGCCAGACATTAATATAAATCCGAGAGCAATTACTCCAATACCAATAAGTAAAATGGTGTAATTTATTTTTCCAAAAAGAAAATCTTGTTTTGTGTCGTTATCTTTCATTGATACTTTTTTGTTTTTTTAATTCTGAAATTCTGTGGTGCTTTTGCACTTTCGGGCTCGAGTCAAGAGTAGGTAATTAATACAAATCGTCTGTTCTCAAATTCAAGAATTTTTGGGTTGCAAAATGAGTACTTAACCAAGTAATCAAAACACCAATTCCAAAGACAGCCAATAATACGCCTGCGATAGGAGCTTTGTTGTCAAGAATTCCTAGGTCAGGAAAACTAGTTTCAACGTAAATTAATACACCAATCAAGGCAATAATGGCTAGAGCAGCGCCTAGCATACCTAGTTTGATACTACGCATGACAAATGGTTTTCTAATAAATGATTTTGTTGCGCCTACCATTTGCATGGTTTTAATGATAAATCGGTTGGAGTGAATCGAAAGGCGTAAAGAGCTGTTAATCAGTAAAACGGCAATAAAAGTCAGGAATCCGCTGATTATTAAAATCCACATACTCACTTTTTTAATATTGTCATTGACTAAATTGACTAACTGTTTGTCGTAAACAATATCAGAAATCATAGGGTTTAGTCGCAGTTTTTTCTCCACTTTAGCTATAGAATCCTTTTCGACGTAATCTGCTTTTAAGTGAATGTCAAATGAGTTTTGCAATGGATTTTCGCCTAGAAACGTCATAAAATCTTCGCCTATTATATCTGTATGTTGTTTTGCAGCTTGCTCTTTAGTTACATAAACGGTAGATTTTGCGTAGGGTGCAACTTTTAATTCTTTTCCAAAAGCTTTTAAAATACTGTCGTTAGCTTCGTTTTTGAAAAATACTGTCATGGCGATTTTTTCCTTAAAGTCGTCAGCCAGTTTTTTAGAATTTATAATAAAAAGGCCTAATATTCCCAATAGGAATAGTACTAAGAATACACTTAGCACAACCGAAAAATAAGAGGAAATTAACCTGCGTTTTTGAAACCTATCAAATGAAGAACTCATAGTTTACTTTAATTATGGGGTAAAAATAATAAAGAATTTCTTTATTTGAAGTTAATAACGTCCAAAGTTTCAACTTTCGTACAATAAACGTAAATTTGCCACCTTAAAATACACATCGTGATAAACTTTGTCACATTGCAAATTTGCAAGCTGTATATAATGAATTGAGCGCACGAAAGCACGGTTCCATTAAAACATAAAATAGAAACAAGGAATGACTCGAGCTTTTGCGACAGCATGACTCCGTTAAAATAAAAATATAAAAAGGGAATGACTTGAGCTTTAGCGACAGCATGACTCCGTTAAAATAAAAATATAAAAAGGGAATGAAATATAATCCGAACGAGATAGAAGCCAAATGGCAAAAATATTGGGCAGAGAATCAAACTTTTGCCGCTGTAAACAATTCTGAAAAACCAAAACATTATGTGTTAGATATGTTTCCTTACCCATCAGGGGCAGGGCTTCATGTTGGGCATCCTCTGGGTTATATTGCTTCAGATGTGTATGCAAGATATAAAAGGCATCAAGGGTTTAATGTTTTGCACCCTATGGGCTATGACAGTTTTGGATTACCGGCTGAACAATATGCCATTCAAACTGGGCAACGTCCGGAAGATACCACTTCAGTAAATATTGATGGTGGTTATGATAAAGAAGGAAATAAAATTGCTGGATATAGAAAGCAATTGGATAAAATTGGGTTTTCATTCGATTGGAGTAGGGAAGTACGTACTTCTAATCCAGATTATTACAAGCATACCCAATGGATTTTTATCCAGTTATTTAATTCTTGGTACAACAAAGACAACGATAAAGCCGAAGATATTTCAACTTTGCTTGCTATTTTTGAAAAAGAAGGAAATGCAAATGTTAATGCCGTTTGTGATGACAAGATTACTCCTTTTACTGCGGTAGAATGGAATGCTTTTGCAAAAGAGCAACAAGAGAGAATTTTGTTGCAATACAGATTGACCTATTTAGCAGAGACGGAAGTCAACTGGTGTCCAGGTTTAGGAACGGTTTTGGCAAATGATGAAATTGTAAATGGAGTTTCGGAACGTGGTGGATTTACTGTAGTTCGTAAAAAAATGACGCAATGGAGCATGCGTATTTCTGCTTATGCAGAGCGCTTGTTGCAAGGTTTGAATGGTATTGACTGGAGCGAAAGCATTAAAGAAAGTCAGCGAAACTGGATAGGGAAGAGTGTTGGAGCGATGGTTAGTTTTCCAGTTGTGTCAGTAGGTATTGAAAGCGAAAATAACAATAGTTTCTCGCTCGAAAAAGCACTAGAACTTAGAGGGGATTCAACGGTGACTGAACAAAAATTATGGCAAAGTTTAAAGTCAAAAGCATTAGATTATAAGTTCAAACACCAATATTTAATAGGTAATTATATCGTTGATTTTGTTTGTCTTTCAAAAAAACTGGTTGTTGTAATTAACGAAGAGACTTTAGATTTTCAAGAAGTTGCAAATGTAGAAAGAGCGAAAGTTATTATTGAAAAAGGGTTTAAAATAATTCGTTTCAATAAAGAAGAAATTCTAAGAAATATTGATGGAGTTTTAGATGCGATCACGCAAGAATTAGATGAAAGTGAAGGTGTAGCTTCTGTTATTAAGAAGATTGAAGTTTTTACCACTCGTCCTGACACCATATTCGGGGTTACATTTATGACTTTAGCTCCAGAGCATCCTTTGGTTCAGGAAATCACAACGCCAGAATACCAAGCCAAAATAAACGAGTATATTTTAGCATCGTCAAAACGTTCTGAAAGAGAACGTATGGCTGATGTAAAAACTATTTCAGGGGTCTTTACTGGAGCTTATGCTGAACATCCTTTTACAAAAGAACCTATTCCAGTTTGGATTGGTGATTATGTATTGGCTGGTTACGGTACAGGGGCTGTTATGTCGGTTCCTTGTGGTGATGAACGTGATTATGCTTTTGCTAATTTCTTTAAAGGACAAAGCGGAATGCCGGCAATCAAAAATATTTTTGATAAAGACATTTCTGAATCGGCTTTTGGAGTCAAAGACGGTTTCAAATTAGTAGATTCTGATTTCTTAAACGGATTAGGATATAAAGAGGGGACGTATAAGGCGATTGAAGCTTTAGAAAAAATAAATCAAGGAAAAGGAAAAACAAATTACCGTTTGCGTGATGCTGTTTTCTCTCGCCAAAGATATTGGGGAGAACCGTTTCCGGTGTATTATGTAAATGGCTTGCCGCAAATGATTGATGCAAAATATTTACCAATTGTACTTCCTGAAGTAGAAAAATATTTACCAACGGAAGATGGACTACCACCTTTAGGAAATGCCGAAGTTTGGGCTTGGGACAAAAATAAAAACGAAGTAGTTAATACTGACTTAGTAGATCACAAAACGATTTTTCCTTTAGAATTGAATACGATGCCAGGTTGGGCAGGAAGTTCGTTTTATTGGATGCGTTATATGGATCCAAAGAATGAAAACGAATTTGCTAGCAAGGAAGCTTTGGCATATTGGGAAAGCGTGGATTTATACATTGGCGGTAACGAACATGCTACGGGTCACTTGTTGTATTCTCGTTTTTGGAATAAATTCTTAAAAGACAAAGGTTTTGCACCTACCGAAGAGCCATTCAAAAAACTGATCAATCAGGGAATGATTTTGGGGACTAGTGCTTTTGTTTATAGGTTAGAAGGAACAAATACTTTTGTTTCTAAAAATAAAATTGACGGACAAAATGTTCAACCAATTCATGCAGATGTTTCAATGGTAAATTCATCCGATGAATTGGATATTGAAGCTTTCAAAAAATGGAGAGAAGATTATAAAGATGCTGAATTCATTTGTGATGAAAACGGTAAATACATCGTTGGTCGCGAAGTAGAAAAAATGTCCAAATCCAAGTATAATGTAGTTACTCCAGATGATATTTGTAATGAATACGGAGCAGATACTTTACGTTTGTACGAAATGTTCTTAGGGCCACTAGAGCAAGCAAAACCTTGGAATACGGCAGGGATTTCGGGAGTGTTTGGTTTCTTGAAAAAACTATGTCGTTTGTATTTTGACGAACATAACTTGATTGTTACTGATGAGGTACCAACAAAAGACAACTTGAAGACATTACATAAAACCATTAAAAAAGTGGCAGATGATATTGAGAATTTCTCTTTCAACACTTCGGTTTCACAATTTATGATTTGTGTGAATGAATTGTCAACTCAAGGCTGTCATTCTCGTGCTATTTTAGAACCATTGGCAATTGTGATTTCGCCTTATGCGCCGCACATTGCCGAAGAGTTATGGTCGTTATTAGGAAATAAAGGTTCTATTGCGACGGTTCCTTTTCCTGTTTTCGAACCAAAACATTTAATAGAAAGTAGTAAAGAATATCCAGTTTCTTTTAACGGAAAAATGCGTTTCACTATCGAATTGCCTTTGGATTTAACCAAAGATCAAATCGAAGAAATCATTATGAAAGATGAAAGAACGATAAAACAATTAGAAGGCAGAACACCAAATAAAGTGATTATCGTACCTGGTAAGATCATTAATTTGGTTGGCTAAATTTCTTAAAAAATGCAATAGTTAAAAATCCAAATCTCAATTGCTGAGGTTTGGATTTTTTTTTGCATAAATAGTGCGGGCTGTAACGTTGAAATTTGGTATTTCTCTATTTTGGGATTTGATTTGTATGGTGTCAAATTGACATTATTAAAATTTGGTGCAGAATTTGCATTATAATTGGTAAGTGTAAAAAAGAAATAAACAAAAAAACAAATATATGGGAATGAGTTATTTAATTCTTGCTGGTGCAATTATGCTGGCGAGCTGGGCAGTAAGTTCAAGACTGAAGAGTAAATTTGAACATTATTCTAAAATGCAATTGCAAAACGGAATGAGCGGTGCTGAAATTGCCGAGAAGATGCTTGCTGATAATGGGATTCGCGATGTGCGTGTGATTTCGGTATCTGGGCAATTGACAGATCATTACAATCCGGTTAATAAAACAGTAAATCTAAGTGAGGCAGTGTACAATCAACGCAATGCAGCTGCGGCAGCTGTTGCGGCGCACGAGTGTGGGCACGCAGTGCAACATGCCGTGGGTTATCAATGGTTAACTATGCGTTCTAAGTTGGTTCCTTTTGTAAACGTGGCATCTTCGTACATGCAATGGATTTTGATAGGTGGAATTTTATTAATGAATAGTTTTCCGCAATTGTTACTTGTCGGAATCGTGCTGTTTGCAGCAACCACTGTTTTTTCAATAGTAACTTTGCCGGTGGAATACGATGCCAGCCATCGTGCATTGGCTTGGTTAGAGAATAAAAGAATGCTTACACAGCAAGAACATGATGGAGCTAAGGATGCTTTAAAATGGGCTGCCAGAACTTATGTAGTTGCTGCGTTAGGTTCTATTGCTACTTTGTTGTATTACGTTTCCATTTATATGGGTGGCGGTAGTCGAAGAGATTAAGGTATGTAGCTAATTTGCTTTTATGTATACAAGCCGTCTCATTTTTAGGAATGAGACGGCTTTTTAATTGTCGTGTTTTTTTATAGCTGTATCTGTCTGTCTATTTGTTGGTCTAAAGAGATGAAAGTCTCTGTTCTGGATACACCTTCAATTGTTTGAATTTTGGTATTCAGTAGATTCATTAAATGTTGATTGTCTCTACAGATGATTTTAATCAAAATAGACCAGTTTCCAGTGGTGTAGTGGCATTCTAGTACTTCGGGTATTTTTTTTAGTTCTTTAACGGCTTCAAGATTTCGCGCTGCTTTGTCAAGATATACTCCAACAAAAGCCATAGTGTTGTAGCCGAGAACTTTATGATTTACTACAAATTTTGACCCTGAGATTACGCCAGATTGTTCTAGCTTTCTCAATCGTTGATGAATTGCAGCTCCTGAAATTCCAATTTTGTTGGCGATTTGAAGGATTGGTTTTCGGGCGTCTTCCATAAGGAATCTTAAAATTTCTTTATCGATTCCGTCTATTTCCACTACCATGGAGTTTATTTTCATAACTTTTATTTGAGAACTAAAATGGATGTGTCTAGTTGCAATTGAAAACCAAAATTAAACAAAAACAACTAATAACACAGTGTTTTACCTTATTTAGAAATGTGCTTAAGTTTTGACTGTAACTCTTAAGGAAAACACGACACATCAAAAGGTAGATTTTAAATGTTTGACAGGATTCTACTTTAGGAGGGGATTGGGCATAAAAAAACCATCTGTTGTCCAGATGGTTTTTTGTAATTTTTATTTGAATTTAAATCGAGAATTATTTTCCTTTATTAGCTTCAATAATATATTTTTCTAAGGCCATTGTCATCGAAGGTGCATTTGGAGAAGGTGCCAAAATATCAATTCGTAAGCCATTGTCTAAAGCTTCTTTTTGAGTAGTACTTCCAAAAACGGCTATTCTAGTATCGTTCTGTTTAAAGTCCGGAAAGTTTTTTAATAATGATTTAATTCCAGTTGGACTAAAGAAAGCTAATACATCGTAATATACATCTGCTAAATCAGATAAATCGCTCATCACTGTTTTGTAAAAAATACCAGGAGTCCAGTCTACTTTTAATCCATTAAGCGTGATTGTTGCGTCAGCATTTAATTGATCTGAGGCTGGTAAGAGAAACTTCTCGTCTTTGTATTTTTTTATTAATGGAGATAAATCTACAAAATCCTTAGGACCTACATAAATTTTACGTTTTCTGTAAACAACGTATTTTTGTAAATAAAAGGCAACTGCTTCTGATTGGCAGAAGTATTTTAAACCTTCGGGAACTTTGAATCGCATTTCATCAGCCACTCTGAAAAAATGATCTACAGCATTTCTACTAGTCAAAATAATTGCAGTATACTGATTGAGGTCGATTTTTTGAAGTCTAATCTCTTTGGCATTAACTCCTTCTATATGAATAAAAGGTCTGAAATCAATTTTAACTTTATGCTTCTGTTGGAGTTCAAAGTAAGGAGAGTTCTCTACTTTAGGCTCGGGCTGTGACACCAAAATTGTTTTCACTTTCATATTTTAACGTTTTCTAAGCGCCCCCTTTTTTAAACATAAAAAACATAAAAAAATAGGGGGCTATTTCGAGAGCGCAAAGATATAAAATAAAATAAAACATCTTACTGAATATTAGATTTTGATATCTTTTTATTGAAATCAAATACACTAATATGTTAACTATCAATACAATAGATATTATTATTAGTGGAATATTTCTTGATATTGTATCGTAATAAAACAATATAATGTTGATAGGTAGGATAAATAGGCCTATATAAGTTCTGTAAGTAACCTTTTGAAGGTTAAATTGCTCCATAAACTCCTCAATATTAAATGCTGTAGCAATGATTTTTTCTATTAAATATTTCGATAAAACGAAAAATATCAAAACAGTAATAATCTGAATGTAAAGTATCAGGTCTGTCTTTGAGCCGTACCCAAAAAAGCTTAAGGAAAGCTGAATGAAAAAGGCAAAGGAAATTACTTGCACAAAAAACAGTGAAATGGTAAAAGTGCCTTTCAGATGACTCCCGTCACGATATACTTTTGAGTATTTATCTGAAAATATCAAATTCATAAAATCGGCAAATCGATTTTCATAAATGGATTTAGTAAATGCGATAATAGCAAATGCCAGAACAAATAAAATAGTTGCCCAATCTTTGCTTTCTGTTATTCTTGGATGAAGTAGGTGTTCGATCATAGCGCGACAAAATTACTAATTTTTTAGATCAATCTTTTTATTATAATTTTATTATGAATGAAATGCCATAAAAACGTTACTTTTGCCGTGAAATTACAAGAAATATGAACGACTGTATTGTTATAATTCCTACCTATAACGAAATTGAAAATATCGAAAGCATAATCAGGTCGGTGCTTTCTCAACACAAACCATTTCATATTCTTATTGTTGACGACAATTCTCCGGATCATACCGCAGATAGAGTTAGATTGCTTCAAACGGAATTTGGTGGTCGTTTATTTTTAGAAAATAGAGAAAAGAAGTCTGGATTGGGAACAGCCTATGTTCATGGTTTTAAATGGGCACTAGAGAATAAATATGATTTTATTTTCGAAATGGATGCTGATTTTTCTCACAATCCGAATGACTTGGAGAAATTATACAATGCCTGTCATTTTGGGAATGCTGATTTAGCGATTGGTTCACGATATGTTACAGGGGTTAATGTGGTCAATTGGCCATTAAATAGAGTACTCATGTCTTATTTTGCATCGGTATATGTTCGAATTATTACGGGGATGAAAATTCATGATGCTACAGCAGGTTTCATATGTTATAAAAGAGAAGTGCTTGAAAGTGTCAACCTCAATAAAATAAAATTTGTTGGTTATGCGTTTCAGATTGAAATGAAATACAGAACCTTTTGTAAAAAATTTAGTATTGTTGAAGTGCCAATAATTTTTACAGACAGGACAAAAGGACAATCAAAAATGAGTAATTCAATAATTGTTGAAGCCGTTTTTGGGGTAATTGCTCTACGATTAAAAAAATTAGTTAATAGTTTATAAGAAAAAGTACAATGAATAGTGTTTTAATTAAGAATGCCAAAATAGTAAATGAAGGGGTGATTTTTGAAGGCGATGTTTTAATTGAAAATGACTTAATTGTTGAGGTTTCAGAAAGCATCAGTGCCAAATCATCAAATTGTGTCATCATTGACGCAGAGGGAAATTATTTAATGCCGGGTGCGATTGATGACCAAGTGCATTTTAGAGAGCCGGGTCTTACTTATAAAGGAGATATTGAGTCGGAGTCCAGAGCGGCAGTTGCTGGAGGAATCACCTCGTTTATCGAGCAGCCGAACACGATTCCTAATGCGGTTACCCAAGAAATTTTAGAAGAAAAATACCAGCTTGCTGCTGAGAAATCATTTGCCAATTATTCGTTTATGATGGGGGCAACTAATGATAATTTGGAGGAAGTTCTAAAAACAAATCCGAAAAATGTTGCGGGTATAAAAATATTTTTAGGTTCTTCAACGGGTAATATGCTTGTTGATAATGAAGCTACTTTAGAAAAAATATTTTCTAGTACACCTATGCTTATTGCGGTTCATTGTGAAGATGAAACTACCATAAAAAACAATTTAGAAAAATACAAGGCAGAATATGGCGAGGATGTGCCTGTAACGGTTCATCACCTAATTCGTAGTGAAGAGGCTTGTTACATTTCCTCTTCAAAAGCAGTTGCGCTGGCTAAAAAAACAGGTGCTCGTTTACATATTTTTCACCTTTCGACTGCTAAAGAAATGGATTTGTTTACTAACAAAATTCCATTGGAACAAAAGAAAATTACCGCTGAGGTTTGTATACATCATTTATGGTTTACCAATGAGGATTATGCTACCAAAGGAAATCTTATAAAATGGAATCCAGCAGTAAAAACAGCAAATGACCGAAAGGTGCTTTGGGAAGCCTTATTAGATGGTAGAATAGATGTAATTGCAACAGACCACGCACCACATACATTAGAAGAGAAAAAACTACCTTACTTACAAGCTCCTTCTGGAGGACCTTTAGTTCAACATGCCGTTGTAGCAATGTTTGAAGCTTTTCATCAAGGAAAAATTAGCGTGGAGAAAATTGTTGAAAAAATGTGTCATAATCCAGCCAAAATTTTTAAAATTGAAAAACGTGGTTTTATTAAAGAAGGGTATTATGCTGATTTAGTGATTGTAAATTCAGGTTTGCCGTGGAGTGTAAAGAAAGAGAATATCTTCGCTAAATGCGGATGGTCACCGTTTGAAGGGTTTACATTTAAATCCAGAATTACGCATACTTTTGTAAATGGGCAATTAGTTTATAATGCCTTTAAAGTAAAAAATGTTCGTGCAGGAAAAAGACTCTTGTTTGATCGTTAATTGACAAAATAGATGAAAAAGATACTATTACTTTTGACCGTTTTAGTCGGGTTTATTAGCTGCAAAGAAAAAGTGGTGAGTAAGCCTGACAATCTTATAGATAGAGATAAGATGATTGATGTAATGTATGATTTGTCGATTTTGGACGCTTTGAAATATCAAAATTTGGCTTCTGTAGATAGTTTTAAAATAAATCCTCCTGATTACATTTATAAAAAGTATAAGATTGATAGTGCACAATTTGCACAAAGCAATATTTATTACGCCTCTACTTATACCGATTACAAAGAGATGTATGACGAGATTATAAAACGAATTGAAGCAAAAAAAACTGTCTTGGATTCAGTGGTAAAAAAGCAAGAGAAAAAGGAAGCAAAGATAAAAGCAGATTCTATAAAAAGAATCAAAGTCGCCCCTATCGCAAATGATTCTTTAGAATTGAAGAAATTAGATATTGCCCGAAGAAAGAAAAAAGATATGTCGCGAATTAAATAGTTTCATATTTTATAAGCTTGAAATTTCCTTGATATACTGATGTACGTCTGTAAAATCAGTTTTTAATGTAATTTTTATTTTTTCATTAGAATAGTCATGTTCAGAATAAGAAGCTTTAGCAGTAGCTCGAGTTAATTTTCTCTTTCTATTGAGAATCTTAGCTAAAATCCAATCTATTCTCCAACCTATTTCCATTAAGTATGGTTTCATGTGACGAGAAGGTCTTTTTACCTTTAATGCGTCAGCAATAGTGTTTAGGATGTCTCTAAAGGATAAGTTCTGTCCAATTAAAACAAAACGTTCGTTTCTAATTTCGCTTTTCATCAATTGAACCGCCATTGTTACTACATCACTAACGGCCACGAATCCAGTTTTTCCAAGCCAATAATACCGTAATCCCTTTGCGACTGCATTAAAAAGCAAACCACTTCCCTGCTCTTGAAAGCCTGGACCAATAATAACTCCCGGATTTACAATTATAACATCTAAGCCTTCTTGCTGGCCTCGCCAAATTTCCATTTCGGCACCATATTTAGAAATAGCATAATCACTATGTGGCTTTTCTGGATTCCATTCTGTTTCTTCTGTAATAATTGTTGCCGTAGTTGTTAAATCGCCTAATGCTGCAGTCGAACTAATGTAGCATAGTTTTTTCACTCCTTTGGCAAGGCAAAAATTCACAATGTTTGCAGTTCCTTCAATATTAGTTTTGCGCAATACGTCTTCGTCTTTTGGATCAAAAGAAATTAAGGCTGCGCTATGGTATACGTAATCAACTCCTATAAAGGCATGTTCTAATGTTGGGACGTCAATAATGTCCCCCTTAACCCATTCTATAGCTTGAAATAAAGCCGATTTGTTGTAAAGCTGAAATAGAGATTCTGTTTTTTTTATTTTTTCTGAATTTCGATAAATTGCCCGTATTTTTCCAGCTCCGATACTTTCGGATTCTATTAAATGCAGCAATAAATGCGCTCCTACTAAACCAGTTCCTCCTGTTACTAAAATCATTTTGTAAAGATAATTAGATTGTTTGATTTTTAGACCGTTTGATTTTCAAATTATCCAATTAAAACTATCTTTGTGAAAATTGATTTTTAGAAAATGAAAAATATTATTTCCGAATTACAGTGGCGCGGATTGGTTCACGACATTATGCCAGGAACCGAAGAACAACTTTTAAAAGAAATGACAACTACTTATATAGGGTTTGATCCTACATCTGATTCTTTACATATTGGGAGTTTAGTTCCTATCGTTCTTTTAGTACACTTAAAAAACTTTGGACATAAGCCTATTGCTTTAGTAGGCGGTGCGACAGGAATGATTGGTGATCCTTCTGGGAAGTCAGATGAAAGAAATCTTCTTGATGAAGAGACTTTAAATCATAACGTAGAAGGAATTAAAGGAGTGTTATCTCGTTTTTTAGATTTTAATTCAAACGAAGTTAATTCACCAGTTTTAGTAAATAATTACGACTGGATGAAAGAGTTATCCTTCATCAACTTTGCACGTGACGTGGGTAAACGTATCACTGTAAATTATATGATGGCTAAGGATTCTGTAAAGAAAAGATTAGCAGGTGAAGGAGAAGGAATGTCTTTTACTGAGTTTACTTACCAATTAATTCAAGGATACGATTTTTACCATTTACATAAAGAATATAACTGTTTGTTACAAATGGGAGGTTCTGATCAGTGGGGAAATATCACTACTGGAACTGAGTTAGTACGCCGCATGAATGTAGGGGAAGAGGCAAAAGCATACGCGATGACTTGTCCGTTGATTACAAAGGCGGATGGTTCTAAATTTGGTAAATCCGAAGGTGGAAATGTTTGGTTAACAGCCGATAAAACTTCAGTATATAAATTTTACCAATTTTGGTTGAATACTACCGATGTTGATGCCGAAAAATATATAAAAATATTTACTTTTTTAGATAAGGATACTATTGAAGCCTTAATTGAAGAACATAAAGTAGCGCCACATTTAAGAGTGTTACAACGTAAATTGGCCGAAGAATTAACGGTTTTTGTTCATTCGAAAGAAGAATTAGAAAAAGCAATCAAAGCGTCTAATATTCTTTTTGGAAATGCTACAGCCGATGATTTGAAAGAACTAGATGAAGCTACTTTCTTAGAAGTTTTTGATGGTGTTCCTCAAGCAGAGATTGCTAGAGCAGAAATGGAGTCTGGAATTGATGTTATTGCTCTTTTGAATGAAAAAACAGCGTTTTTTAAATCGAATGGAGAAGCACGACGTGCTTTGACAGCAAATTCAATTTCGGTTAATAAAGAGAAAGTAAACGAAGATTTTGTTCTTTCAGCTAAAGACTTAATCAACGATCAGTTTGTATTGCTGCAAAGCGGAAAGAAAAACTATTTTGTTGTGAGGATTGTTTAACTGTTTATTCGGTTAACGGATTAAACAAATAACCGAATCAACTTTTACAAAACCATCAAATTACAACCTCGAATATCAGAATTATCAAAACGTCCCAATACCTCGAAAGAGTTGTTGGGATTTTTTTTGCTTTTATTATTCTTAATTGTTAAAATTAATCGGTACTTTATTGGATTGCAACCAGCCTTTTATAATGGTTTTGTCTTCTAAAATTATATTTAAATCTTCGGGCTGTAGTTTTTGGTATATTTCTTCTTTGAATAAATCAATATGTAAGTCAATATAGTGGGTGGTTTTTTCATCAATATAATATTCGTTATCATCATATTGTATGTATCTATTTTTATCCCATTCTAAGTTGATTGTATAACTTTTAATTTCTTGTGGATTTAATTTGATAATATTTTTAATGATATTTTTACTCGTTTGTGTCTTTATTCTTTTTTGTTCAGCATCTAAGTTTTCTTTGAATTTGCTTCTGTTTGACACTACTTCAAGCATCATTTTTTGGTGTAACTTTTCCTTTTTTTTGGTATCAAATATGTTGTCAGTGATAATAGCAACATTTTCTTGGTATAATCTGTAAGAAGGTATTGAAGCTAAAGAATTTGTAGTATTTGATCGTATCGAATTTGGATTTAAAATAAAAGAAATAATATGATTTGTTCTGTTTTCGATTTGATAATGAATGACGAAATTTCTTTGATTTGCATCGGCGTCAATTGAGGATATCGAATCTATTTTTATTTCTAATTCCGTACTTTGTGCTAATAACCCAATTGAAAAAAATAAAAAAAATAAAGTACTGATTCGCATAATTAAAATGGTTTGATTGTTTAATTCGGTTAAACAAATTAATGATTAACTTTTACAAAACCATCAAATTACAACCTCGAATATCAGAATTATCAAAACGTCCCAATACCTCGAAAGAGTTGTTGGGATTTTTTTTACCCAAATCCTGAGTGGCAATAAACGAACAGGAGTTAATGTTGGCCAAATCGATTACGTTAATTCCGCCTGTTTTTCCTTGCGGAATATAGGTCAGTGCATCTTCAGTATCGCGAACGAGAATTTGTATCCAAGAAGGACACTCAAACACTCCTTCACCTAAAGAATAGGCTTGAGAGAGTAATTCAGTCATTCCGTATTCTGAATGAATCGCTGTCACGCCAAAGCCTTCGCAAAGTTGTTGATGCAATTCTTCTCGAATCATTTCTTTTCTTCTGCCTTTCATACCACCCGTTTCCATGATGATAGTGTTTTGCAATTGAAACTGATGCTTTTCGATTAGATCCAATAAGGCAAAAGTAACTCCGATTAAAATTACATTTTGACCGGACTGGTCTAATTCGGTTAATTTTTTTATAAGTTCGTCGTGATTATGCAAATAAAAGCCACTTTCAGAATGATTGGATAGCTGAATCAGATCTTCGACCATATAGATCAGCGATGATCCATCTCTTTCTAAGTAAGAAGGCAGTAAAGCTAAGACTACATAATCTTCTATGTTTCCATAAAACTGAGAAAACCCTTTGCGGTAACTTTCTTCATAAATAGAAATATCTGTTACGAGGTGTTTACTTGTGCTCATTCCTGTCGTTCCGCTACTGGTAAATGTATTTTGAATCGCATTGGTGTTAGAAACCACTGCATGGCTTTTAAAAAACTGAATAGGTAAAAACGGAATCTGTTGAATAGCTTTCACTTTTTGAGGCTCCACTTTCATGAGGTCACAAAATTCCCTGTAGACCAAGTTGTTTTCGTGTTGGTAACGAAATACTTTTAAGGCTATTTTTTCAAATTGCTTTTGGCTCGAAATGGCAAATATATCAGTAGCTGTAATCAAGAATTTTTTTTGCAAAGGTATAAATTTTAATAGCTCTTTTTGATATTAAAAGACATTCCAATTTGAATGAAAGAAAGCCCCAATTAAATTTGGGGCTTTCTAAGTTATTTTTACCTCACTATGAGTTTTCTGGTCGCGGTTGCGTTATCTTCATTAATCTTAATAATGTAAACACCAGGGTTGAGACTTGAGACATTTACTTCTTTTGAGCTAATTGATGTTTGAAGCACTTTTTTACCCAAAAGATCAAAAATCATTATTTCTTTATTGGAATCATTTTTTGTGGAAATATTAACCTTCCCGTTAGTCACTGGGTTAGGATACAAGTTCAAACCTTCAATTACGGAGGATTCTTGTAGTTTTGTTTGTTGCTTTGTCTCTTGAGCACTAAGACTCATAGAAAAGAAAAAAACCAGTAAGATTGTAATATAAAAGTAATTTTTTGCCATTAGCTTGATTTTGTAAAGTAAATATACAAAAAACAAATACTATACCAAAATAAAAAAAACACCCTTCTTTAAAAGGGTGTTTTAATTATTATAAGTGTATTTTAATTATTTAGTCCAATCTGCCCAAGAAGGTAAAGTTGCTCCAGCACCAGCACCAGTTTGAGTTGTAACATAAGCAGCAGTAGTATTGTTTGCAGTCACAAAGTTTAAACCGTTTACTTTAAATTCGCCTAAAGTGATTCTAGCTGTAGCTCCTGTACCTGAATCTAATTTTGCAAAAGTAGCAATACCATCAACAAATAGGTTTGTATAAGTTTGTTTTCCACCACCTTCTTTGAAGTTGATTGCTTTCTCAGAAGCTGTAAATTTTGTAGCTGTTCCTTTTACAATTGATATGTTAGAAATTTTTGCATCTGTCATCGGTAAAGCGATATCGTTTTGTCCGTTGTTTGATCCTTCAACACCACCAAATGAAATACCGTTGATGTAAACGTTTGTGATTGTTCCGATGTATCCATCTGCGAAATCTAATGAATCATCATAAGAGTTGATCAATACAAGGTTAGTTGCATTTACTGCACCTCCAAAAAATTCAACAGCATCATCACCACTTTCAAAAGTATAGATATTTGATACTTCAGTACCACTACCTACTCCAAAGAATGAAACTCCATTGTATTCTTTACTATCACTAAATTTAGATCCAGTGTAAGAAATTTTCAGGTAGTTGATTTTTCCAGATGAATCCGCATTGTTGTTACCTCCGTATAATAATCCACCTACTTCAGAAGTTCCATTGTCTCCTGTGTTTACTTTTGCATCACCACAGATAATCAATCCACCCCAGTTTCCTTCAGTAGGAGCCGCTTTACCTGATGTCATAACTACTGGTTTAGCAGCAGTACCGTTCACATAGATTTTAGCACCTCTTTCTACGGCGATGAAAATTGTTTTAGCTATTTCTGTATCAGCTGTTGGATCAGATTTAATTGTTGTTCCAGCAGGAATAATTAAAGAAGCACCAGATCTTACGATTAACCCTCCAGTTAATGTATATGTTTGTGTTGCGTCTAGAGTTACTGTTTCGTTATTTGTAATCTCACCTTTTAAGTCGTTTACTTTTAAATCAAAAGTAATTGAAGGAGTTGTTTCTGGGCTATCGCTAGTACAGCTTGTAAATGCAATAGTCACTACGGTTAAAATTGCTAAAATTGATTTTTTCATTTGTCTTTAATTTTGTTTATGTTTTTTAACACTACAAAGAAACATATTTACTATTTTTTTCACGTTAAGCCACTATTACTTTGATGTTAAGAATTCTTCTAAGGTTTTCAATATAATTAACATTAAATTTACATGTTTTATACATCATCAAAAGAGGTAGCCGTTCATAGACTGAACCCAAAAGTTTGGACAAATTTATAATTAATTCTGATAATAATGAGCTCGATATTGTATCGGGCTCATT
>NZ_JASMRH010000022.1:0-77424 GCF_041431385.1 Flavobacterium sp. Arc2
CAAATAAAAGTACCGATGTAAGTACTGATGGAACTTCAGATACGAAATACCCAACTGTAAAATCGATAAAAACCTATGTAGATGCAAGTTCAACTTCAGGTTCAACAGCATTAACAGCAGAGATTTCGAGAGCTAAAACAGCAGAAATCGCTAATGCAGATGCTATTGTAACAGAAACTTCTAACCGTACCACTGCAGATGCAACTTTAGCAAGTAACTTAGCTTCGGAAGTATCAACGGCGAGAGCTGCAGAATCTACAAACGCTACGGCAATTGCAACAGAAACTACTAATCGTAGTACTGCTGATTTATTAAAAGAAGATTTAGCTAATAAAAGCACTGATGTTTCAACTGATGGAACTTCTGATACCAAATACCCAACAGTAAAATCAGTAAAAAGCTATGTTGATGCTAGTTCAACTTCAAGTTCATCAGCATTAACTGCAGAAATTTCGAGAGCGAAAACAGAAGAAACAGCTAATGCGAATGCGATTACAGCAGAAACAACCAGAGCGACAAACTCAGAAAATAGTATTTCCGCAAACTTGGTAACAGAAACGAATTCACGTACCACAGCCGATGCAACCTTAACAAGCAACTTGGCAACAGAAGTTACTAATCGTACTACTGCGGATTTATTAAAAGAAGATTTAACTAATAAAAGCACTGATGTTTCAACAGATGGAACTTCTAATACCAAATACCCAACAGTAAAATCGGTAAAAAGCTATGTTGATGCTAGTTCAACTTCAAGTTCATCAGCATTAACTGCAGAAATTTCGAGAGCTAAAACAGCAGAAATAGCTAATGCAGATGCAATTGCAACAGAAACTTCTAACCGTACTACTGCAGATGCAACTTTAGCAAGTAACCTGGCTTCGGAAGCGTCAACTGCGAGAGCAGCAGAATCAGCAAACACTGCAGCAATTACAACGGAAACTACTAACCGTAGTACTGTTGATTTATTAAAAGAAGATTTGGTTAATAAAAGTACCGATGTAAGTACTGATGGAACTTCAGATACGAAATACCCAACTGTAAAATCGGTAAAGAGCTATGTTGAAGGAAAAATCAGTACTTCTGAAACAGCTACACAAACCGCTTTAGATTTAAAAGTAGATAAGGAAACAGGCAAAGGATTATCAACCGAAGATTATTCGACAGTAGATAAAACAAAATTAGCATCAATAACTGGTACCAATACAGGAGACCAAGATTTGAGCAGTTTTGCTACGAATAGCAATTTGGATTTAAAAGCAAATATAGCTTCGCCCACTTTCATTGGTGTGCCAAGTGCACCAACAGCGGTAGCGACAACTAACACCACTCAAGTTGCAACAACTGAATATGTAACTGATGCAGTTTCAACTTCAGGCGCCAATTTTTTACCATTGACAGGCGGGACATTGACTGGGACATTGATCGGGACTTATGGGGATTTTTCTTCTAATTTTAGAGTTTCTTCTTTAACTTTAGTAGGTAATACTAGTTCATGGGATTTTGGCCCTAATGGAAATGGGATTGCATTGGTTCAAGGGGGTTGTTGCAGAAGACTAACCATTGATACGGACGGTAGATTTGGAATAGGTGCAAATTATACTCCTTTATATCAATTGGATGTTGAAGGAGAAGGTCGATTTACTGAAAAAGTTATAGCAGAATCATTTAAAAAAGATGGAGGGACTTCTTCTCAATTTTTAAAAGCGGATTGAAGTATAGACTCCAATAATTATATAACAACTAGTGATAATGCTGAAAATGTGACTGGCATAGTTGCAATTGCAAATGGAGGAACAGGATCAGCTACTCAAAACTTTGTTGATTTAACAACAAATCAAACAATTGCGGGAGCTAAAACATTTAGTAGTGCCGTTACTGGAGCATCCTTTGTTAAATCAGGTGGTACATCTTCACAATTTTTAAAGGCTGATGGTAGTGTTGATTCAAGTACTTATCTGACAAGTAGTGGTAATGCCACCAATGTTACTGGTATAGTGGCTGTTGCTAACGGTGGAACAGGAGTGACTACTTCAACAGGAACAGGATCAGTCGTTTTATCGACTTCACCTAGCTTGGTTACACCAGCTCTAGGAGTTGCAACTGCTACGAGTGTAAATGGAACTTCAATTCCTACCTCAAAAACATTGGTTGTAACTACAGATAAATTAAGTGTATTATCATCAACTACATCGACAGAATTGGCTGGAGTTGTTTCGGACGAAACAGGAACAGGAAGTTTGGTCTTATCAACTTCACCTACATTAACAGGAACACCAATAGGACCAACAGCGACAGCAGGAACGAATACCACGCAACTTGCTACTACCGCTTTTGTTACTAATGCAGTAAGCATTGCTACTAGTGGGGCTTTTGTAGATTTAACAAACAACCAAACGGTCGGAGGAACAAAAACGTTTAGTTCACCTATAACGGTTCAGAGCAACACCTTAAAAGGGGATGGTTCAGGTTCTGTTCGAAACGTAGGTTTAGGCTTGGCTGTATTTAATGCAACTGTATCCGGAAGATGGAACACAGCTATGGGAGCCTATGCTTTTGAACGACTTACGTCTGGATCAAATAATACGGCAATTGGTAATGAAACTCTGAGCTTTGTAACTACTACTTCCAATAATACGGGTATTGGGAACAGGGCAATAATGAATACGACAGGTTCAAACAATACTGCCTTGGGAAGTAATGCGGCGGTTCAACTAGCAACTGGGGATAACAATTTAGTTCTTGGAAATTCGTCAGGTACTCAAATTGCAAGCAACTCCAACCTGACAAGTTTATCCAATAGTGTTTTAATTGGCTCTGGTGCCAGAACATCAGCAAATGGAGATACTAATGAAATTGTAATAGGTTATAACGCTGTTGGAAATGGCTCTAATTCTATTCAACTAGGTAATTCAAGTATTACCAATGTCAATACTAGTGGTTCATATGAGGGTTCAGGATTCAAAACGCCTTCAGGAACTTCCTCACAATTCTTAAAAGCAGATGGATCTGTAGATAGTTCAACTTATTTAACAGCCTTAGGAACAGCATCAAACGTTTCTGGAGTAGTTGCAATTGCAAATGGTGGAACAGGATCGTCAACTCAAAATTTTGTAGATTTAACAACTACTCAAACTATTGCAGGAATCAAAACTTTTAGTACTGATGTAAATATAAACGGACTAACAATAGGGCGAGGTAATTTTAATGAAAATTCAAATACTGCAATCGGACTTGGTGTTTTAGGAAGTAATGCTGGTTATGCAAATACAGCAATTGGTAGGGCAGCCTTAGAAAAAAATGTTGATGGTGGAGGAAATACGGCACTAGGTTATACAGCATTACAGAATAATACTTCTGGTACTGATAATGTCGCAATCGGAACTCAAGCATTAGTTTCAAGTAGCTCTGGTTCAGAAAATACAGCTATTGGTAAACATGCAGACGTCGCTTCTGATGGAATTTCAAATTCAGTCGCTATTGGTGCAAATGCAATCGTTACAGCCTCTAATACAATTCAGCTAGGGAATACTAGCGTAACTGAAGTTAAAACCTCAGGAACTGTAACCTCAGGAACTGTAACTTATCCTAAAACACATGGGACCAATGGTCAAGTATTATCCACAACAGGTAGCGGAACACTTTCTTGGATAACTCCAAGTACAACAGCTACAGCATATAGTGGAACATTACCAGTTGCTAACGGCGGATCAGGAGCAACTACATCAACAGGTACAGGGTCAGTCGTTTTATCGACTTCACCTAGCTTGGTTACACCAGCTCTAGGAGTTGCAACAGCAACAAGTGTAAATGGAACTTCAATTCCAATCTCAAAAACATTGGTTGTAACTACAGATAAATTAAGTGTATTATCATCAACTACATCGACAGAATTGGCTGGAGTTATTTCGGACGAAACAGGATCAGGAAGTTTGGTCTTATCAGCTTCACCAACATTAACGGGAACACCATTAGCTCCAACGGCAGTAGTTGGAACCAACAGCACACAAATTGCAACAACTGAATTTGTAAAAGCGGCAGAAATTACTGAAGTTGCAGATGAGTTTGCTGCAATCGCTTCTCAAACTAGTTTTGCGTTGACAAAAGCACCTGCTACGAAAAGCAAAGTAAAAATGTATGTAAATGGAATCCGAATAAGTAATACCGCTTATTCTGTTACTGGTTCAACCTTAACTTATGTTCCATCAAATAATGGCGGATATACATTGTCAGTTAATGATAGAATTCAGTTTGATTATTTTTATTAAAAGCATAAATTCCAAAATTAGAAAAGAAAATAGGATGATAAGATTTCGTAATTTGATAAGGTTAACTAAAATAATTAAAGGCAGCGTATTTTATTTCTGTTTTATTTTCTTGTTGATCTCGTTTTCTGGAAAGGCGCAGACTCCATTCACAACTACTTGGCAAACAGATGGGGCAAATAACATAATCATACCGTTAACTGGAAATGGTTACGATTTTACAATAGACTGGGGAGATAGTTCTATAGAGACTAAAGTGGGATCATTTGGAAATATTAGTCATACTTACAGTACGGCTGGTATAAAAACAGTTAGTATTACACCTAATGTAATAACAGGGTTTCCTAGGATTTATATAAATAATTTTGGTAATAGAAATTATTTGAAATCAGTGGATAATTGGGGAAGCGGACAATGGTCAACAATGGCAAATGCGTTTTACGGTGCCAGTGTTATGCAAATTACTGCCTCAGATATTCCTGATTTATCTAATGTTTCAAGTTTTTCTAATGCATTTATAAATTGTACTGCATTAACTGGAAATAGTAGTATGGCTGACTGGAGATTTACTACTGATATAAATAAATCGATTGATATGTCTGCTATGTTTCAGTCAGCTTCTAATTTTAATCAGGATATTAGTAATTGGAATATGGAACGGGTAACTAATTTAAGACAAATGTTTAATGGAGCATCAGCATTTGATCAGGATTTAAGTTCTTGGGAGGTTTCTAACGTACTAAGTATGTCCTATTTATTTGGTAATACAACAAAGTTCAATAATTTAGGTAATGATTTAAATTGGGGGGCTAAATTAGCTAATGTTACAGATATGAATAATATGTTCAATAACGCACAAGCTTTCAATAATAATATTAGCGGGTGGGATGTAGGAAACGTGACTAATATGAACGCTATGTTTCAGTCTACTAAAGTCTTTAATCAGGATATAAGTAGTTGGAATGTTGGTAACGTGACTAATATGGCGAGTATGTTTTATGCAGCTCAAGCTTTTAATGAAAATTTAAGTACTTGGGATATTGCAAATGTCACCAATATGAGTAGTATGTTTAGACAAACATTAGTTTATAACCAGCCTTTGGATGCTTGGGGAGTAAAAACTGCTAAGGTAACTAATATGCAAGATTTATTTAGAGACTCAAAAGCCTTTAATCAAACAATCAATAGCTGGGATGTTTCTAAAGTTACTAATATGCAATACATGTTTTATAATTGTGTATTTGATCAAGACCTTAATTCATGGGACGTTTCTAGTTTAACGAATGGGTACGGTATATTTCAAAATAATACCTTATTTAACGGGAACATTAGTGGGTGGCAATTTACCACTGATGTATCAAAATCAGTGAATTTAACTAATTTGTTTGCTAGTGCAGTTAAGTTTAATCAAGACATTACTAACTGGAATGTAAGCAGGGTCACTAATATGAGTGGCATGTTCAATAATGCACAAGCCTTTAGTCAAGATATTAGTGGTTGGAATGTAGCGAATGTTACTGACATGAACAATATGTTTAATAATACTCAAGTATTCAACCAAAATATTAGTGGATGGAATGTCGGCAACGTAACCAATATGAGTTCTATGTTTCGAAATGCAGATGCTTTTAATTTGGATATTAGTGTATGGAATGTGTCAAATGTTATGAACATGTCTTATATGTTTGCTGATAACAATATATTCAATCAAGATTTAAGCAATTGGGATGTTTCAAGTGTTATAAATATGTCGAATATGTTTGATAATGCATCTGTTTTTAATTCTCCTCTAAATTGGGGTTTAAAAACGGGTAATGTAACCAATATGGTAAGAATGTTTGCACAGGCACCTCAATTTAATCAAGATATTGATGGTTGGGATGTATCAAAAGTGACCAGTACAAATTGGATGTTTTATAGAACAAATAGCTTTAACCAAAGTTTAAATTCTTGGAATGTAGGAAGTCTAATTGACCCGCGTCAAATGTTTCAAGAGTGTACTTCTTTTAATGGAAATATTTCTAGTTGGGTTTTTACAACAGATCCTACAAAGAATATTAATGCATCCTCCATGTTTCAAAGCACAACCTCTTTTGACCAAGATATTTCCAACTGGAATGTTGAACGATTTACAAATATGTCTGGAATTTTTCAAAGTGCAACTTCTTTCAATCAAAATATTGGTAGTTGGAATGTTGCGAACGTAACCAACATGAATGCTATGTTTAATAATGCTATAGTATTTGCACAAGACATAAGCGGATGGAATGTTGGCAACGTAACGGTTATGAGTTCCATGTTTCAAAATGCGGATGCTTTTAACATAAATATTAGTGGCTGGAATGTTTCTAATGTTACCAACATGGTTAGCATGTTTAATTCCAATAATATATTCAATCAAGATTTAAGCAATTGGGATGTTTCAAGTGTTACAAATATGGAAGGAATGTTTCAACAAATGCCTTTGTTTAATGCGCCTTTAAATTGGGGAACTAAAACAGGAAATGTAACCAATATGCGTTATATGTTTTATAACACCCCTCTTTTCAATCAAGATATAAATAGCTGGAATGTTTCAAATGTAACTAACTTTAGGCAAATGTTTCATAATGCATTTAAATTTAACCAAAATTTATTCAATTGGCAATTTACTAACGAATCCAGTAAAACAATTGATATGGATTATATGTTTTATAATGCAACGTCCTTTAATCAAGATATTAGTACCTGGAATATTTCAAGAGTAACTAAGTTATACTTTTTTTTAGCAGGCGGTAAATTATCAAGAGCTAATTATGATGCATTGTTACTAAGTTGGTCTACTTTAGATTCTGGCGAAACCTTAGTACCAATAAATTTAAATGCTCATTTTGGTAGTAGTAAATATTCGGATACAGCCTCTGTTTTAACAGCCAGAAATACAACATTAATTGCAAATAAAAACTGGACAATTACCGATGGAGGTATAGATGCGGATGCTATTGTACCTTTTATAGTAAGTAATTCTTTAACATCTAATAATACAACCATTAGTATAACTTTTAGCGAAAATGTCTACAGAACGGATGTAGGTAGTGGCTCATTAGAAACTACCGATTTTTTATTTTCATTATCGGGAGGAACGGCTACATTAAACACAACGGTACCAAGTAGTATTTTAGCCTCTAATAATCTAACTTTTGTGCTAGGACTTGATATTAATGGAACCCCTAATGGCGCAGAAGTACTTACTGTGACTCCGGTATTAAATTCTGTTTTTGATGTTTCTGGGAACGCGGCATCTACTACACAAAGTAATAATACGGCCCAATTAAATGATTTGTCCAATCCCATAATCACCGGCCCAAATAGCGAAACCGGAGTAAGTAGTTCCATTGCGATCAATGAAAATACGGCAGCTGTGCATACTTTTTCGGCAAACGAAACCATAACCTGGACTTTGGGGAATGTCTATGACGAAGCTTTATTTGGAATTGACAGTAGCGGGAATTTAGTTTTCACAACAGCTCCTGATTTTGAAAATCCTTCAAGCACTTTAAATTCAAATACCTATGTTGTAGAGATAGTTGCGACAGATGCTGCAAACAATAGCGCTACACAAACTCTTACCATCACAATTTTAGATATTGCAAATTCTACCTTTGGAACCTTTGCGGCCATAACAAAGCAGTATTTTACAGGGACTCATATTATTGTTCATCCAACTACAAACAATACCAACCCGATTGTCTATACCAGCGATAATTCGGTGGTAGCAACCGTAAGTGGTTCAGTGATTACGTTTACAGGTGTGGGGACCGCAAACATAACTGCCACGCAAGCAGCCGATGCAAACTATGAAGGAAATACTGTCTCTACGTTACTAACGGTTTTAGGAAAAGATTTAGTGTCAAAATACGGAGGCATTTCAAGCACTGGTGTTAATTATATAAGTGCTAATGGAAATGTAGGAGGCGCTTTTGGAATTGATAAATACGGAATGATTAATAACATATATGATAATGCCGATGCTCCAATTATAGGAACTGCCGTGGCTGGAAATACCAAGGCATCAGTTTCGTTTACTGCGCCAGCAAATACTGGTGGTTCACCAATTACTTCCTACACAGCTATGTCATCTCCTGGTAGTTTTACCGGGACTTTAATTCAGTCAGGGAGCGGAACCATAACCGTAAACGGGCTTACCAATGGAACAGCTTATACGTTTACTGTTACAGCTACCAATGCTGTTGGGAATAGTGTAGCTAGTGCAGCATCTATTTTAGTGACACCTCTTCCTCCACCTTCAATAGGCGATTTTAGAGGTGGTGGTGTGGTGTTTTATGTGGCGCCAACCCCTACGGATTTAGATGGGGATGGAGATTTAGATACGGCTTTAGTTTGCTCGATTGTTGACCAAAGTAGCGGCATACAATGGTATAATGGTGTCTATACTTCAACAGGAGCAACAGTTAGTGTAATTGGTTCAGGAGGTGCAAATACAGCAGCTATTATAGCTAGTCAAGGTACTACAACAACAGATTATGCGGCAGGTATTGCACATGCTTATAGCGGAGGTGGTTACACCGATTGGTTTTTGCCGAGTAGTTATGAGATGGCAACAATAATCACTCATAAAGGTGTAATAAGTAGCAAATCGGTTGCTAATGGAGGTGCAGTGGTTAGGACAGATTATCCTAATAATTTCTATTGGTCCTCCACTGAGACAAGCAATACTACAGCAATAGTGTTTCGTATTAACCCGTCTGGTACGCCACCTACATATGGTTGGAATAAAAACTTACTTTATCGTGTGCGTGCAGTAAGAGCATTTTAAGTATTATTATGGTGACCCCCAAAATTCGGACAATATATCCCGACTAATTTAGATAGGAATAAAAACCTTAAATTAGCACAATTATGTCAAGAACAAGAAGAACCTTCGGAAAAGACTTCAAAGCCAAAGTTGTTTTGGAAGCCTTAAAAGAGAAAGATACCATCGAGGTATTAGCAAAAAAATACGAGTTGCTGCCCAATCAAATTTCAATGTGGAAGTCCGAAGCCACACGGAATTTTTCTGCGGTTTTTTCTGTAGAAAAAACGCTCGTTGCCAAAGATGAAATTCCAAGAGAGAAACTCTATGCTCGAATAGGTCAGCTGACTTTGGAGAATGACTTTTTAAAAAAAAGTCTGGGTTAGTATCGATTAGTGAGCGAGTGAAAATGGTCGATACCCAAAATAAATTGAGCATTGTCAAACAATGTAGATTATTAGAAATTCATCGTGGCGGTCTTTATTATAAAGCAAAACAGGAAAGTTTAGAGAACTTGAAAATAATGCAATTACTAGACCAACAGTATTTTAATACTCCATTTTATGGCTGCAGGAAACTGACGTTCTGGCTCAAAGATTTAGGTTTTAAAGTGAATCGCAAAAGGGTAAGACGATTGATGCAAATCATCAATTGGCAAACCATTTATAGGGAACCTAAAACAACAATGAGTAATAAAGAACATAAGAAATACCCTTATTTACTCAAAGATTTGAAGATTAGCCATAAAAATCAGGTGTGGGCAACAGATATCACTTATATTCCTATGGCAAAAGGATTTATGTATTTAACTGCGATTATTGATTTGCATACAAGATTTGTTTTGAACTGGAGCGTAAGCAACACAATGAGTGCCGATTGGTGTGCCGATATTTTGCAAGAAACGATACAAAAGTATGGTGTGCCTGAAATTTTTAATACAGATCAAGGAAGTCAATACAGCAGTGAGATTCATACCAATGTATTATTAAATAATGGAATAAAAATTTCTATGGACGGTAAAGGAAGAGCTATTGACAACATTTTTATTGAAAGATTATGGAGGACAGTCAAATACGACAATGTATATTTACAAGCGTATACTGACGGAATAAGCCTTTACAGAGGACTTAAAGATTATTTTGAATTTTATAATACACGGCGACTACATCAGTCATTAGATTATGGAACGCCTTATAATAATTATTACAAAAAAGAAGTGGCATAAAATCAGAATAACTTTTTTTGGCTTTTTAAAATAGCCAAAAGTTATCTCCGATTTTAACCAAGATAATAGAATATCAAACTAAAAACCTATCTTAAATAGTTGAGATTTCTGTCTGAAAAAAGGGTACAGCATATTATAATAATTAACTAAAAACTTGAAAAACACTTTCATAATATTTTCTTTTAAAAAAATCATCTGTTTAGGACTGATTTTTTTACTATACAATGTTATGGACAATTCACTCCTTTGGGGTTTGAAACTGTTTTTTATGAAGGGTTTGATTATCCTGCAGGTCAAGATTTGTATTATCAAAGTGGTGGAAATGGTTTTACATCTAATTGGAAACAATCTTATCAAAATAAATATTTAGGTGTTCAAAGTAGTGGGTGGACATATCCAAATCTTCAAACCACTGGGCTTAGAGCCGCTTATGATGATACTTGTTATGGTACTTGTAACGTTATTTCTTCTTCAGGAAGAGATGTTCCATCACAAGCAACCGGCATGTTATACTTGCAGTTTTTAGCGAATTTTGGCACTCAATTAAGTGGCGGGACGCCTCATTTGCGACTTTATGATGATTCTGGTTTAAAATTGATTATAGGTGGTAATACCGCTAATAAAGTAAACGAAACTAATTTGACCAATGACAATAGTGGAAATTTCACAAGTCATAAACCGCCTCTATCATCTAGGGCTGGCTCTGGTATTTTTTTTAATGGAACTATTGCCCAAGTATTAATTTATAAAAGAGTACCTACTGCCGAAGAAATTCAACAAAATTTTAATGCTTTAAAATTAAATTATGGACTTTAAAATTAACAAAAAGGGATGTTTTAACCCTTGTAAAAAATGAAGTTTAAAAGTGTTTCAACGAGTACAATAAATAAAAGTAGAAAGCTAATTTTTAATGGAATGAGCTCGATACAATCAACATCGAGGTCCTTCCATTATTAAAAAATTGTCTAAAATTTTGGGTGCAGTCTAATAGGTTTAACATTTTGATTTTAAGATGATTTAAGATTTCAATGAATATTAACCCGCTTTTATAACCTCCTTCACAGCCGCTTCATAATTCCGGATACTCTGTGTCTTTTTTATCTTTTTATGTACTTTGTGTGGATTCGAAAAGATAACCGAGAAGTATTCCCATAAATGATGCATTTTTAAAAGAATGTGAGTGGATCCTGATAAAGATTCACTGTATCCTTGGTACAAAGTGTCATGAAACTCACTTAATAACTCCATTTTGTTTTTGGGATATTCAAACGAATTATTTTTAATCATAGTAGGCAAAAAAGGATCGGCAATTAATCCTCTTCCTATCATCCAGTGGTCGATAGATGGGAAACGCTCTTGCATCTCTTTAAATTTAGCCACAGTAGTAATGTCGCCGTTATAATACAATTTCAATTTGGTGTTGTCAACGCATGCCTGGAATGCATCTAAGTGAACGCCTCCTTTATACAGTTGTTTTCCAATACGTGCATGAATGGCTACATTCTTTATAGGGTATTTTTCTAATATCGGAAAAACATCCAGAATTTCCTCAGTTGTGTCGTATCCCAAACGCATTTTCATCGAAACTAAGATGTCAGATTCGTTGTGTACTTTATGCAAAATCTGGTTGATCTTTTCAGTATTACTTATCAGTCCAGAACCCATTCCACATTTGGTTACCATAGGATAGGGACAGCCTAAATTCCAATTCAATTCTTTATAGCCTAATTCCTGAACATACTTCGATACAAACAAAAACTCATCAGCATCATTAGTAATTATTTGCGGAATTACTTCAAGGGTATTATTGTTCTCTGGTAATAAATCACGCTGATAAGAGGATTTAATAACCATTTTTCCGTTTAAGCGAATGTAAGGAGCATAAAAAGTATCAATACCACCAAAAATTTTATTTTGGGCATTTCTAAAACGAAAATCAGTAAACCCTTGTAAGGGAGAGGAAAGTAGGGTGTAGTCCATGTATTATTTAAAAATGCAAATATAATACACTTTAAACTGTTATGGTTTGCATTTAGCAGATATGTTATTATAAGTCCTTTTAAGCTCTTTTTTTATCATTTCCAAAGTTTGGTTGTGTGGAATAAAAAAACCAGACTTTCATGTGAAAGCCTGGTTTTAATATGAATTGAAATTTATATTTTTAGAATTAAATTATACTTTTCCTAAGGTATATAATTGCTCCATTGTAGGGCTTAAACTTCCACCAGCAGGTTCCAACGTAATTCCAAAGGCTTCTGCATCACCAGTACTGTTAACAGCAAAAATGCGTTGGTTGTTTTCATCAAACTTGTCTAGTAGTCCAATGCTTGTTGGAGTTAAAGGATTCAGTTTTAAAGCCCAAACTTGATACACCATCCCTTTTGGAGGGGCTGGTAATCCAGCTGCATCAACATAAACTACTTGGGTTTCTTTGTTCCAATATACTTTGGCAGATGATTCTGGCGCTACCGCTTGTCCGCCTAGGGCTACAACAGTATTCTTAGTATCTCGTACCACAGCAAGACCAATTTCACTTTGCTTGTTTTTAAGTTCTAATTGATTAAGTTCTTTTTCAACTTTTGCTTTTTCAATTTCAGTACTTACAACCTGATTACTGGTTTGTTGTAATTGATTGTATTGAAAGCCAATACCAATCATTAAAAGAATGGCAGCTGCCCATCCAATGTATTGTGACCAGTTTCTTGATGTTTCCATTTCTATTACTGGCGTATGTTTTAGTTCTAGCTTGGCCTTAATTTTTTCGTAATTTGCCACCGAGTGAAAAGGGGAGAAGCTAGAAGACAAGGCCACAATTGCTTTTTCAATGGCAATAATTTCCTCCTTAATTTCAGGATGCGTATTAGCCATAGTAGTAACTTCTTCGTTTTCTGTTTCGCTTAGCAAACCATAAACGTAAAGTTCTAATATTCCGGATTCGATATATTCTTTTGTTTCCATTATACTTTCAAATAGTTTCTTAGATCATTAATACAATTTCGATTGTGCGTTTTTACCGTTCCTAAAGGAATTTCCAACTCTTCTGAAGCTTCTTGTTGGGTATATCCTTTAAAGAACAATAAATCTATTATTTGTATACATTTTGGTTTAAGTCTTTTGACAAACTCTTGTATTCCAATTGTATCCACTTTGTTGACCAGTTTGTTACTGTCGTCTAATAGATGTACGAAATTATCTGAGGAAAGGTTTTTTTGACTGTTGTTAAAATTTTTAGATCGCAGTTTATCTATAGAGGTATTCCTTGCAATATTAAGGATCCACGTATAGAATCGTCCTTTACTTTCATTATAAGAATCAATATTTTTCCAAATCTTAACGAATACTTCCTGAAGTACATCTTCAGCTTCTTCTCTATTTCTTACAAGAACGTTAATAACTGAAAATAAACTTTTAGAATACATATCATAGAGATGTGTAAAAGCTCTTTCGTCCTTCTTATATATTAATACTAATAACTCTTCTTGGGTCATATACTTTATGTTTTACTCTTACAAACTTATACAAACTTATTTACAAATGAATAAATTATATTCATTGTGTGTGCAATAATTAAAATAGTTTAAAATAATTGTGTTTTTATTTACATTTTAAATTACTGTTAATCAGATATTTATAAAATATATTAACTTTTTTTTAATTTTTTTAAAACCAAAAGGAAAACATTCCCGTAAATGCTTTTATAACCTTTTAAATTATAACAAAATGAAAAAAACAAAAATGGTATTAGGTCTTTCGCTAATTGCGCTTTCAGGCTTAATCTTAGTAGCAGCGGATCACGTAGATGCTCCATCAGTAACAGGTAATGCAGCAGACATTACAGACATGTACACTTTTCAAGGACAAGAAACTAATAATTTAGTTTTTGCAGTTAACACTCAAGGGCTGTTAAGTCCAAATGCAACGGGTGCAGCAGTATTCAATGAGAATATGATGATTGAAATTAACATCGACAACACGGGTGATAATGTGGAAGACTTGGTTATCCAAGCAATTAAAAAGGGAGATAAGATGTACTTCTTTGGACCATATGCTCCATCAACAACTGGAATATCTAGTACAATTAAAACTACTGAGGCATCTGGAAGTGTTGCAATATCTAAATACGGTGCAGCAGCAGTAACCTCTACTGAAAACGGAATGAAATTTTTTGCAGGACCTAGAGATGATCCTTTCTTTTTTGACTTAGGACAATTTCAAGCAATTCTTGGAGGAACAGCTACAGCGTTTAAAAATCCAGGTACAGATACTTTTGCAGGTTCAAATGTATTATCAGTAGTTGTTGAAGTTCCAAAATCAATGTTAGGTACTGCCGCTTCTTTGAATGTATGGGCTGAAACTAAGAAAAAACAATAATAAATTTTATTCTAAAAAACTCAAAATTATGAAGACAAATAAATTCAAAATCATAACTCTAGCACTTGTATGTGCAGTAGCTACAGTAAGCTGTAACGATGACGACAATAATAATGACTCTATGGCAAGTGCAGACTTCTCTGGAACATATGTACAACAAGATCAAATGGCAAGACCAGCAATAAACACTGTTTTTATTGCTTCAGGACAACCTAAAGATGATTTTAATGCGGCGATTCCTTCTGCAATGGGAGCAAAATACCAATCTATTTTTCAATCTAGACTGTTGGCTTTAAATCCTGCATTTACAACTAATGCACTAGGGCAAACAGCTGCTCAATTTACAGGATTGTTAGCAACAGATGTGTTAAATGTAAAAACTTCAGGTAAAACAACTTTCTTCGACGGAACAAATGTGCTAACAGGTAGAGCTTTGGCTGATGACGTTATTGATGTGGAATTACTATTAATCTTTGGAGGTACAAATGGTGCGGCTAACCCTGGACTTACTTCAGATCACGTAAATGCAAATGATAAAGCATTTACTACTTCTTTTCCTTATTTGGCAGCAGCCTGGTAATATATTTTATACATAATACAGAGCTCAGTCATAATTATTGAGCTCTGTTTTTTTTCTAACAACAAAACACATAGATTATGAAACCTTATAAAGTTATCCCCGTCCTGGTTTTTACAATCCTTTTTATTTTCGCTTGCGATACTAAGAAACAAAACCAAATTACAAATACTTCTGATTATAATAAATACTTGCATGTTGATGGAAATGAATCATTGGATTTTGCACATAAAGAAATTGATTTTTGGCAAAAAAAATACGATGCAGCTCCTAATCAAAAAAGTTACTTAGGTATAATAGCCTCAAAGTATGCCACTCTTTTTGAATATACGGGAGACATTAAAAACTTATATAAAACAGAAGATTTATTGACACAATCGAATGAAGCTAGTAAATATTCGAGAGTATCAACATTACGTTCTTTGGGACGAAATTATATTGCTCAACATAGATTCAAGGAAGCTTTAGTTTTAGCCAATAAAGCTTTGGCTATTGGCGAAGGACGTAAAGAAACTCAAAAATTGCTGTTTGATGTCCAAATGGAATTAGGGAATTTTGCCGAAGCGGAAAATAATTTGAATGCTTTAAAAGACATGAACGATTATGATTATTTAATACGTTTGGCCAAATGGAATGATCATAAAGGCGATCTGAAAACCGCGATTACTTTCATGGAAAAAGCGAGAGATATAGCAGAAAAAGAAGATAATAAAACACTGAAAATATGGTCTTATTCTAATCTGGGTGATTTTTATGGTCACGCTGGTAGAATTCAAGAATCCTATGATAGTTACTTAAAAACATTAGCAATAGATCCCAATTATTCCTATGCATTAAAAGGAATTGCTTGGATTGTATTTTCTCATGAAAGAAATACTAAAGAAGCGAAAAGAATTGTGGAAGCTATTGAAATCACACACAATACTCCCGACTTTTATTTATTAAAATCTCAAATTGCTCAATTTGAAGGGAATGATGCAGCAGCTTTAGAAAATCGAAATGCTTATTTCGCAATGCTTGAAAAGAATAATTACGGGGCAATGTATAATAAATACAACACTCTGATTTATGCTGATGCAAAAGAGACAGCGCCTAAAGCATTAGAAATTGCAAAAATAGAAGTGGATCACAGACCTACACCAGATTCTTATGATCTATTAGCCTGGTCTTATTTGAATATGGGGCAAAAGGATAAAGCATTAGAAATTGCAAAGAAATATGTGGTAGGAAAATCATTTGAGCCAAAGGTACAATACCACTTGGCAATGATTTACAAGTCTAATAATGAGAAACAAAAAGTAGCACCTATAAAAGAAGAACTACTTTCTAGCATGTATGAATTAGGTCCTAATCTAGAGAAAAAGGTAAATCAATTATAAAAGCCCGCCATGAAATATTTTTTTACAATAGTACTTGCCTTTTTAGGGTTGGTATCGTACAGTCAAATCCAAAAAGGAGTTGTTGTAGATGAATTTGGGAATGCAATTGAGAACGCCTATATCGTAAATATGAATTCGGAGGCACATGCACATACTAATGAGTTGGGAATGTTCAGCATTGATAAATCTGTAGTAGGAAATGTTTTGATAGTAACTGCCTTGGGACATAAAAAGTCTAGCTATACTTTAGGTAACGCTGAAAATAGAATTCTGCTGGAAGGAGATATCTTTAGATTAGATGAAATTGTGATTCAACAACAGCTATCTGCAATGAATGTTATTTCAAAGATCGATTTGCAGACTACGCCTGTTAATTCCTCTCAGGAAATCTTACGAAAAGTTCCAGGGTTGTTCATTGGTCAACATGCCGGTGGAGGTAAAGCAGAACAAATATTTCTGAGAGGTTTTGATATAGATCACGGTACAGATATTGCCATTTCTGTGGATGGAATGCCAGTAAATATGGTGTCTCATGCTCATGGTCAGGGATATGCCGATTTACATTTTGTGATTCCGGAAACGGTAGAAAAGATAGACTTTGGAAAAGGGACGTATTATGCCAGTAAAGGGGATTTTGCAACGGCAGGATACGTTACCTTCCAAACTAAAGAAAAACTAGAGAAGAGTAGTATAAGCATAGAAGCCGGTCAGTTTAATACGTTAAGAACGGTAGGGATGTTTAACCTTTTGGGAAACCAAAAAAAACAAAGCGCATACATCGCAACAGAATATATACTGACCGATGGGCCATTTGATTCCCCTCAAAATTTTAATAGGGTTAATTTATTAGGGAAGTATTCGGCTGTCTTGGATGATAATAGTAAGTTCTCAGTATCTGCTTCTCGTTTTTCCAGTACTTGGGATGCATCTGGACAAATACCACAACGATTAGTAGATAATGGAACTATTTCTAGATTTGGATCAGTTGATGATACCGAAGGAGGTACGACATCGAGAACAAATATTAATGCGTCGTTAAGCAAGCCTATAGATGAAAATACGTACTTGAAAGCGAATGCTTTTTATTCTAAATATGATTTTGAACTGTATTCGAATTTCACTTTCTTCTTAGAAGATCCTATAAATGGAGACCAAATCAAGCAAAAGGAAAACCGCTCGATTTACGGTATGAATGCAGAATTAAATAGAAAAGTAAAAAGTAATGATTGGGATGCGTTATTTCAATTAGGCGTAGGTTTTCGTGCTGATGCGACTATTGATACTGAATTGTCACATACGTTGAATAGAAGCATTACTCTAGAAAATATTAAATTAGGTGATATTGATGAAACGAATGCGTTTACGTACTTAAATTCAGAATTCAAATTCGGTAAACTGACTATCAATCCGGCAGTACGACTAGACTATTTCAAGTTTAATTACAGAGATAAGTTGGCTCCTATTTATAATACGCAGACAGAAACGGAAGTGAAAGTATCACCCAAACTTAATTTTATCTATTCCCAAAATAACAATTTACAATTTTTTGTAAAGTCAGGAATTGGGTTTCATTCGAATGATGCTCGCGTTGTGGTTCAAAATAATGGAAAACAAATTTTACCTACCGCTATAGGAACTGATGTAGGAACGATTTGGAAACCTTTTCCAAGATTGATTGTGAACTCAGCATTGTGGTATTTATACCTACAACAAGAGTTTGTCTATGTGGGTGATGCCGGAATCATTGAGCCTAGTGGAAAAACAAGACGTATGGGAGCTGATTTAGGATTGCGCTATCAATTAAATGATTGGTTGTATTTTGACGCCGATGCTAATTATACCTACGCCAGAAGCATTGATGAACCTAGCGGGCAAAACTACATTCCGCTTGCACCAGATTTTACTTCGACTGGTGGATTGAGCTTTCAAAAATGGAATGGACTTTCGGGAGGGTTGAGATATCGATATCTAAAAAGCCGTCCTGCTAATGAAGACAATTCAATTGTAGCCAAAGGATATGCGATAGCTGATTTTAATATTAATTATGAATTTAAAAGTGTGACTTTTGGCATTTCGATAGAGAATTTATTGAATACTAAATGGAATGAAACTCAATTTGCTACCGAATCAAGATTAAAAGAAGAGTCTGAGAGTGTTGAAGAAATTCATTTTACCCCTGGAACCCCTTTTTTTATGAAGGCTAGAATAACCTATAAGTTTTAGTAAAGAATAATGATTTTGTTTGTTTTGTTAGAAAGACCTGGCGTTACTAATTTGTTTACGTCAGGCTTTTTTATTTAACGTTTGTTCAATTAAAATCGCAGTCTTGAATAGACAAAAGTAATTTTGAAATTGTTTAATTTTATCAAAAATATAATTATGAAAAAACTATTATTTGTAGCTTGCACAGTACTATTGCTTTTTAGTTGCCAGAATCAGGCGCAAAGCAAAAAGTCAGATAAAAATAAAAACGAAATAGCTATGACAAAACAAAATATCTACCAATATAAAGTAGAAGATTTATCAGGAAACACTTTCGACTTTGCAAGTCTTAAAGGGAAAAAAGTAATGATCGTAAACACGGCTTCAAAATGTGGACTAACCCCTCAGTACAAGGATTTAGAAGCGATTTATAAAGAGTATAAAGATCAAGGGTTTGTGATCGTGGGATTTCCTGCAAATAATTTTGCGTCGCAAGAACCGGGAACTAATGCCGAAATCGCTTCTTTTTGCCAAATGAATTATGGAGTAACTTTTCCTATGATGGATAAAGTATCTGTGAAAGGAGATGATATGTGTGAGATATACCAATTCTTGACGCAAAAATCTAAAAACGGTGTGGAAGATTCAGAGGTGTCTTGGAATTTCCAAAAATACCTAATCAATGAAAACGGAGAACTAGAAAAAGTGATTTCTCCACAGACGCTACCTACAGATCCTTCTGTGATTGATTGGATTAAAGCGTAATATATAGAAAGTAAAAGAGCCTTATAATGGCTCTTTTATTTTTTAAGTTTTAGCGGTATATTTTTTCAAAAGTTCAATTAAAGTATCTTGCGCTATTCCGTTTTTTCGGGCATTTAGGAAGCTACTGATGTCCCATGTTACGGTAGAACCATCATTCAAATATAATTTTACACGATCGTTAGCCCGTCCAGACCACACTTTATGCTTATTTGCTAAATTTAGGTCTATTGTTTGTTCTTTAATGTTCGAGAGAATAACTTTTTTCTCCCAGCGCACAGTCGCTGTGTTTTCTTCTTCATTAAAGATGATTTCAAACGTCCCTGTAAAATATTTAAATGCACCATAAAACGAAACAAAATTCAGTACTAAAAAAGATAGGTATAAAAATAGGTGATTACTAACATTAAAAATTAGTGCAAACAACAGCATCGATATAAACCAAGATACAATTGCAGCTAGTACCGATATAGTCTCCATTTTAATAATTGTAACTTTTGCTTTGTTCATAATGGTGTTCTAATGTTACTTCAAAATAAGTTGCACAAAAACAGAGTGCAACCAGCGGTCAAATTTAAACCCCGACTCTTTTATGATTCCTGTGGTTTTGAATCCGAATTTTTCATGAAACGTTATACTACTTTGATTTTCAGCGTCAATGACCCCGATCATGGTATGTAATCCTTGTTTTTTAGCTAGTTCAATCAATTCAAGTAGCAATAGTTTCCCAATTCCTTTGCCGTGAAAATCATTGTTCACATAAACGGAATGTTCTACCGTATATTTATAAGCTTCTCTGAACCGGAATTCACTGTACATTCCAAAACCAGAAACAACCCCATCTAATTCAGCTACAATTACAGGGAATCCTTTATTGATTTTATCCTCTAAAATTGTTTTTTGCTGTTCATAGCTTCGCACATTATAGTCATATAAGGCCGTTGAATTTAAGATGTTATAGTTTATGATATCTAATATCGCTTGGGTATCCTCAGCGCGGTATGGTCGAATTTTGATTTCCATTTTGATAAGTAAATTTTGTTGTCAAATTTAATAAAAATCAGTTAAAATGAGGCGAAAAGAGGGAGCAAGTTTGTAACTTTGCTTGGCTTGAGGTTTTGAAGAATTTTACAAACTTCGAAACCTTAAACTTTAAACTAAAATTGAATGATTTACCCCAAAATACCTTTAGCGCAAAGCATTATTCAAACATGTTTAGCCAAAGGAATTACCACCATAATAATTTCTCCAGGATCGAGAAATGCCCCTTTAATTATAGGTTTTACAAATAATCCTGCATTTGAATGTTACAGTATTGCCGATGAGCGATCTGCTGCTTTTTTTGGGTTGGGTATAGCTCAACAAACTAAAAAACCAGTAGTGCTGATTTGCAGTTCTGGGTCGGCATTATTGAATTATTATCCTGCGCTTGCAGAAGCTTTCTACAGTCAGATTCCGTTAATTGTTATCTCTGCTGACCGACCGCAAAGCAAGATTGATATTGGCGATGGACAAACGATTCGTCAGGAAAATGTATTTGCGAATCATTCGTTGTACAATGCCAATTTGAATGAGACGGTTTCTGCTGAAAATGACACTAAGATAAAAGAGGCGATCGACATTTCAATTGCTCAAAAAGGTCCTGTACATATCAATGCCCCTTTTGAAGAGCCTTTGTATGAAACGACGTCGGAACTTGCTGTGAATGTTACTGCTTCCGCTTCCGCAAAAGAGTCGCAGTCACTTTCACACGATGAAGTAGCTGAATATGCGAAGATTTGGAACAAGTCCACAAAAAAAATGGTTTTAGTGGGCGTGAATGAACCCGATGCGATTAGAAATAGTATCGTTGAAGCTTTAGCTGCTGATGAATCAGTAATGGTTTTGACTGAAACGACTTCGAATTTGCACCATCCTAGCTTTATCAATACCATAGATACTTTAATTACTCCTTTTACTAGTGAGGATTTTGAGGCTTTTCGCCCTGAAATATTGGTCACTTTTGGAGGGATGATTGTTTCTAAGCGGATTAAAGCTTTTTTACGAAAATACAAGCCAAAACACCACTGGCATATCGATTCTTTACGAGGATATGATACGTTTAGTGCGTTAACAAAGCATTTTGAAGTAGAACCCAATCTATTCTTCGATGTGTTTTTACCGTTGACTAAATCACTTGAGAGTGACTATTTTAAGAAACTGAATGCCGTGAATGACTTGCGAGAACTAAAAAGTAAAATCTATCTGGATGCAATTCCTTTTTCAGACTTCAAAGTTTTTGAAAAAGTGATTCCCAGTTTACCAATAAATTCGCAGTTGCAAATCAGTAATAGTTCTGCCATTCGTTATGCACAGCTGATTGCTATTGATCCATCGATTGAGGTATATTGCAATCGAGGAACCAGCGGAATTGACGGAAGTACTTCTACCGCTCTTGGTGCGGCTGTAGCCAATATAAAGCAAACGGTATTTATAACAGGTGATATTGGTTTTTTATATGATAGCAATGCCTTGTGGAACAATTACATTCCTAAAAACTTTAAAATTATTTTGATTAATAATGGAGGTGGAGGAATTTTTAGAATTTTACCAGGACATGAAGAAACGCCTGTTTTTAATACTTTCTTTGAAACATCTCATTGTTTGACGGCGGCGCATTTAGCAACGATGTACGGATTTGAGTATACGACTGCTAGTGATGAACTGAGTTTGTCAAACGGTTTAGCAACCTTGTATGGTCAAAATGAAAAGCCAGGAATATTAGAAGTTTTTACCCCCACGCTTAAAAATGATTCCATCTTGTTGCAGTACTTTAAAGAGTTACTATAATACTTAGAATAGATAAAAATTTGTTGAAATAAAGTAGAATGACTTAGTTTTAGAGGTTAATTGATTTTTTTTAGTTAAAAAGAGTTCTATTACATCTTTTTTATCGTTTTCGTAGTATTTTGACTCTTTTGGTTGTGCGTTGCGTAATTTATTAAGAAAACCAAGTACTCTTATAAATAATTGTTTAAATTTGAGAGTGTAATTAACTATCAACCAATATTTTAAATTTTTATTTATGAGCAAGAGAGACGAATTAATTGAAAAATATGCTGCAGATTTAAAAGATAAGTGTGGTGTAACTCCAGATATGGATTTATTGACAAAAGTAACTATTGGTTGTGGCCCGTCAATTTACAACGCAGATGCTGCAACAGTCGCTGGAAGCCAGCAATCAGAATTAGATACGGTAAAAAATAACTTTTTAATCAAAAAATTAGGACTTAAAGAGGGTCCAGATTTAGATACAGGAATTGATGCAGTTATTGAAAAGTATGGTCGCTCAAATACAAATAAATACAGAGCAGTTGTATATTATCTATTAGCTGTTCACTTTAAAAAGGAAAGTGTCTACAATTAGTAAATTGATATAAAAATATAAAAGCGCCTTTTGGGCGCTTTTATTATGAGTAATGTATAGGTTTTTAACGAATTGGTGTAGGAAACACTGGTAAACTTGCATGTCCTAATTCATCAATTGATTGCACGGCAAAAAGAAAATTATCTTTTGAATAGGGTATCGTTGTTTTTGTATCTGATACAAAAATTGATTTTTGCCAATTGGTGTCAGAAGTTTCTCTTACTAATACTTGGTAACCATATACTTTTTTACCTTCTGGAGCTTTCCATACCAAAGTAGAAAAATTAGTAAGGTCTTTTACTTCAATTCCCACATTTGTTGGGGCTTTAGGGGCTGAAGCCAAATTAGCTAATGTGGCCAAATTTGAAGCTGCTATTTTTCTAAGGTATTCAAAATCCATAAATTCAGGAAGGTCACCATATTTAATCTCATTTTCTGTTCTTAGATCTTGATGCTGGTGGTCGTGATTTTCATTCATTTCGCAAAAACGAATCGCTGTAAAACCATTTTGACTAAAAGGAGTGTGGTCACCCCCACGTAAAAAACGATCATTTCTATAAACAAGATTTATTTCTAGCTGGTCTACGTATTGATCAGTAGTTGTTTTAATGTAACGTGCTAATAATCTTGATGGGCTATCATTATCTCTGTTGATTAGCTTTCGCATTTTAGCTTCGTCTTCTGTTTCTAGATAAGGGGTGGCTTCGCTAAAAACTCTCACCTTAGTATTGTCTCTTAAATTTGTTCCGCTTGATAAACTGTTTCCTATCATGTCATTGTTTAGCATGGCAATAATATTCCAATTTTCTTTTTTGGCTAGTTCAGCCAAATGTCTTGCGCCGTACAATCCTTGTTCTTCTCCTGTAACGGCAACAAAAAGGATTGTATAAGGAAAACTTCTTTTGCTCATAATCTTGGCGAGCTCCATCATGGCGGCTACTCCTGAACCATCATCATTTGCGCCTGGTGCATCTGATTTAGCGTCCATAACATCAGTAACTCTAGAATCTAAATGACCACTAATGATAAGTACGCGATCATCTGTAGGATCCGTTCCTTTGAGAGTAGCCATAACATTTCCTAGTTGGCTATCAACTGCAATGCGTCTGCCATCTGCTTTTATGGTGAAATAATCAATGGCTGAAGTTAGTCTCCCACTGGATTGCAAGGCGTATTTATCAAACTCTGATTTGACCCATTGCTGTGCTGCGCCAATGCCTCGCGTTTTACTTTTGGTATCGCTTAAGGTATGTCTTGTTCCAAAGGAAACGAGTTTTTTTACCGTATTTTCTAGGTTTTCAGCTTTGACCTCGGTAATCATTTTTTTGATTTCGGGATCATCGACTGTAATTTGAGCAATGCTAATTTGAGTAAAAAAAAATAAGGCAAAGAGGAGGCAAAAAGGATTTGGTTTCATTTGATTTTTGGTATTTAATTTTCAGATTTTAAAATTAAGTAAAAAAAGAAAGTTAATGGGTAGTAAAATAAATTTTAATAGTTGTTTAAGACTTTTTTTGATGGTTTTATAGAAAACGAAGCGCTCTAATTTAGCCCTGATAGGAGCGAGTATCCTTTTTGGGCTGGGGTTTAGCCCAAAAGATACTGTGGATAGCAGGACTAAACATTCTGTGAGGCTGAGGTGTTTTTGCTTCTAATAAGGAAAATATATGGGAATTGTAAGATGGTGTAGGGTTACTATTTTCAAACTTCGTACCTTTGCGCTTTAGAAAATACAAGAAAATGATTGAAATAGGAAAATACAATACGCTTACAATACTTCGTGACACAAAAGTTGGTTTATTTCTGGGAACACCAGAGACTGATCCTGAAGGGATACACGACATACTTTTACCCAATAAATATGTGCCTAACGAATTTGAGATAGGTGAGGAGTTGATTGTTTTTGTTTATTTAGATCATGAAGAACGTCCAGTTGCAACCACATTAGAACCTTATATTTTATTGAATGAATTTGCACTTTTGCGTGTGAACTATGTCAACCAGATAGGTGCTTTTATGGATTGGGGAATGGAAAAAGATATTTTGGTTCCGTTTAAAGAGCAGGCTCGTCCTATGGAAAAAGGAAAGCGCTACTTGGTTTATCTTTATATGGATGAGAAAACGAACCGTTTAGTAGCTTCAAGTAAGACGAATCAATTTCTTAAAAATGAAGAGCTTACTGTTGAAAAAGGAGAAGAAGTAGAGTTGATCGTTTCGCATATTACAGAGATAGGAATCAATGTAATTATCAACGAGCGTCACAAAGGATTACTTTATAAAGATGAAGTGTATGATGATGCAATTCGTACGGGAGATCGTATGCGAGGATACATTAAAAACATTCGTCCTGATAATAAAATCGATGTTTCATTACAGATTCAAGGATATGAAAGTATCGAACCAAATGCAGATATAATTTTGGATGAACTAAGAGCGAGTCGTGGTTTCTTACGATTAACAGATAGCTCTCATCCTGAAGACATTAAAACGGTTCTGAAAATGAGTAAAAAAACCTTTAAGAAAGCGATTGGAGCATTATACAGGGAGAAATTAATTGAAATTAAGGAAGACGGGATTTATCTCGTTAAGGAATAAAAAAAAGAAAGACTAATCGAGATGATTAGTCTTTCTCTTTTTTAGTTTGTTTCGAGTAATCGAAGTACAAAGCTAAAAAATAATCTAGGGTAAACATTTACTTACATGCTAGACTTATATTGTAATAAAAACCATTTGGTTTCTTTTTATTGTATAAAGATAGTAAATCCAAAATTCTACTGTGATGTAACTTTGTTATTGCAGCGGTATGGTTTTCATAATCTTTCTTTTAACCGTAGGTGTTACTATAGTCCTTTCACAATTTCGGTAAATTGCTTTCCCGTTTTCTCGCTTTTTCTGTTGTTATTATTTAAAACCACAAAATAAGGAGCGACAAAATTTTTAATTGAATTCAAATCATTCTTTTTTTAGGTTAATAAATCAGTTAAATTTTAACGCTAAATCTGCATAATTTAATTGTATTCTGCTGATTAGCTTGGTTTAAAATTAGTGATTATAATAGTTACCCACTGTTAATATTTTGTTTTTTTTTAAATTTTAACACTTTAAAACGGTTATATAAAGGAAGGATTTCCAAAGCTTCCCCTAATAGAATAGTATAAAATGCAAAAAATGATTTATTTTTACACTTGAATAATTTAAATCAATTATAATGGATTGGATCACTGCCAAAGAATATGAAGATATCACCTATAAGAAATGCAATGGGGTCGCTAGAATAGCGTTTAATAGACCTGATGTTCGCAATGCTTTTCGTCCCAAAACAACAGCTGAGTTATACAACGCATTTTATGATGCACAAGAAGACACTTCTATAGGGGTTGTTTTGCTGTCTGCTGAAGGTCCTTCATCTAAAGATGGAGTATACTCTTTTTGTAGTGGTGGAGATCAAAATGCGCGTGGTCATCAGGGTTATGTAGGAGAGGACGGTCAGCATCGTTTAAATATATTAGAAGTACAACGTTTAATTCGTTTTATGCCGAAGGTTGTGATTGCTGTAGTTCCAGGTTGGGCAGTAGGTGGTGGTCATAGTTTACATGTTGTTTGTGATCTAACTCTAGCGAGCAAGGAACACGCCATCTTCAAGCAAACGGATGCTGATGTGACCAGTTTTGATGGTGGTTATGGATCTGCTTACCTTGCAAAAATGGTAGGTCAGAAAAAAGCACGTGAAATCTTTTTCTTAGGACGTAATTACTCTGCTCAGGACGCAATGGATATGGGAATGGTAAATGCCGTTATTCCGCATGCTGAATTAGAAGATACTGCTTATGAGTGGGCACAAGAGATATTAGGAAAATCACCTATGGCTATCAAAATGTTGAAATTTGCCATGAACCTGACTGATGATGGGATGGTGGGACAACAGGTTTTTGCAGGTGAAGCCACTCGATTAGCCTATATGACAGAAGAAGCTAAAGAAGGTAGAAATGCATTCCTTGAAAAGCGTAAGCCTAATTTTGAAAAAAAATGGTTGCCATAAAAGGTTTAAAGTTTAAGGTTTGAAGTTGTCTTAGTAAAGACCTTTAAATTGTCATACATTAAATTTTAAACAAAAAATAAATGGAGAATTTTACAAATGAAATAATTGATACGACAGCGCTTCCTAAATTTGAGGAAGTGCAGTTCTCTGTTTTACATGCTGATTATTGGAAAGTGACTTTGCTAAATGTATTTTTCTTTTTCTTGCTAATGGGAGTTGGCTTAGGAGTATTGCTATTTTTTAACCGTGGATTATTGGTTTTTGCGGTTGTAATTTCAGCGGCTTATTTTGTTTTCCTTTTTCTTGTTTTGTTGCTTTCGAGAATTAGCTTTAAGAAAAAAGGATTTGCCTTCAGGACGCATGATGTTCTTTTTAGGCATGGTGTGATAGCGACAAATACAATTGTAATTCCTTATAATAGAATACAACATGTAGCTTTACATGAAGGGTTTGTTTCACGTTATTTTGGATTGGCAAAAATTGAAATTTTCACTGCGGGTGGTAGTTCAAGTGATTTAGAAGTTCCAGGAATAGCTATAGGACAAGCAGAAAATATTAAACAATTGTTGATGGGGAAAATACAAAAGCAATTGTAATGGAGGAGCAGCTTAATCAACCTCAAAGACAGTCCTCTATTGGGATAGTTATACTTTTTTTTGATACTGTACAAAAATGGGGGCGCGGTTTGTGGCCCATTTTGCTGGTCTATGTTGTTAAATTCGATGAATTAAATAAGTACTACATTTTTTTAGGAATAGGTGTTTTTTTAATAGTAACAGCGGTAGTAGCGTATTTAAAATACTTGAATTTTACTTTTTATCTACAGGATGAAGATGAAGAGTTTATTATTAACGAAGGAATTTTAAATAAAACTAAAACGATTATTCAGCTGGATAAAATTCAGCAAGTAGATATAAATCAGTCTTTAATACAGCGATTTATCGGTGTTTATGAGTTGAATGTGGATACGGCAGGAAGTGCTAAGGAAGAAGGGAAAATTAAAGCAATTTCGCATCAGTTAGCTTTGGCTTTAAAGGCTCGACTATTGTATAATAACAAGAAAATTAATATTTCATCTGATCAGCAAACGGTTGTGGAAGAGGAAGGTGTTGAGAAAGAGTCCGTTGTCAAGATTAGCTTTTTGAGTTTGTTAAAAGTAGGGATTACTTCTAATTATGTGAAAACGCTGGGTTTAATATTGGCTTTTTTTACAACTTTATATGAACAAAGTAAAAGCTTTATAGCGGAATCAGATTTTGATGAAGAACAGTTTGATGCTTATTTAGAGCAACGTTCGGTGATAAGTTCGATTGTGTTTTTTTTCGTCTTGATGTTTGCTTTGGTTTTGATCATCAATTTAATTCGGGTAGTCTTTAAGTATTTTGATTACAAGGTAGCGAAGCAAAACAATTCATTATTGCTTTCTTTTGGCTTGTTAAGCACTAAGAATACTATTGTGAAGCCGGAAAAAGTACAAATTGTCACTGTTACCAGAAATTATTTTCAAAAGAAAATGAATATTCTGGAAATAAAGATAAAACAAGCGACCAGCAGTGATAAAGAGGATCGTAAGTCTGTAATAGAAATTCCGGGTTGTAATGAAAATGAAAAAGAGGCTGTTTTTAAATTGTTGTTTCAAAAAATTCCCGTTAAAGGAATTGTTTTAAAACCAAATTACCGCAAACTTGTCTTTTCTGTGTTTTTGTCAATGATACTTCCGGTAGCGGCTTTTTTTGCTTTTGCAAAATATGTTCAGCCAGTATTTTTTGACTATTCATACGCTGTAGTGTTGTATGTGTTATTTGTAGGGCTGATTGTTTATTTTGGATTTCAAAATAACAGACTTTATATTAACGATGACTTTATAATTAAACAAAGCGGTGCTTGGGATATTGATAACAAAATAATTGAGCCTAGTAAAATTCAGGCGATTACTACTTCACAGTTGTTTTGGCACAAGAAGGCAAATATTGGCTCGATAATAATACATACAGCAGGAGGGAATCTTACGTTTCAATTGGCGAATTTTAGTACTGTAAAACACTATGTTAACCTATGGTTGTACAAGGTGGAAACGTCAAATGAGAATTGGATGTAAGCAAACATTGTGCTTAGAATAGAGAATGAATTATAAAAATATAGTAAAGTAAAATAAAATGAGACATTGGATTGAAGCAGCAAGAATAAGAACATTACCATTATCTGTTTCTGGTATAATTGTGGGAAGTATGTATGCCTTGGCAAACCCAACGGATAATATACTTACACCAACAGAAGTGTTTAACTGGAGGATTTTTGGTTTTGCCATTTTAACTACGCTTGGATTGCAGATTTTATCAAATTTTGCCAATGATTATGGTGACGGGATCAAAGGGACGGATAATGAGGATCGTGTGGGACCAAAAAGAGCGATTCAAAGTGGTGTGATTACGCCACAAGCAATGAAAGTAGCGATTATAATTACGTCCTTGCTTACGCTGCTTTCAGCAATACTATTGATTTATTTTGCATTCGCAGATACAAATCTATTTTATTCCTTGTTCTATTTGGTATTAGGTATACTAGCGATCTTATCGGCAATCCGATACACAATTGGATCAAAAGCTTATGGATATCGTGGGCTTGGTGATGTATTCGTATTTGTGTTTTTTGGACTAGTGAGTACCTTAGGAGTAAATTTTTTGTATTCAAAACAAATAGATATCGAACTCTTTTTGCCAGCAATGGCAATTGGATTTTTGAGTGTTGGTGTTTTAAATTTGAATAATATGCGCGATGAAGCGTCAGATAGAAAAGTAGGCAAAAATACTTTAGTTGTTAAAATGGGTGGTAAAAAAGCAAAGTTATATCATTACTTTTTAGTAACTTTTGCTATGGCTTTGGTGGTTGTTTTTGCTCTTATTAATAATTTTAAGTTTGACCAGTACATATTTTTATTAGCTTACATACCTTTAACTAAACATTTGAGTAATGTTTATAAAAATAAAGAGCCTAAGGCATTAGATCCAGAATTAAAAAAATTAGCGTTAAGTACATTTGCGCTTTCAGTACTATTGGCTCTATGTATGATTTATTTCTTTTCAGATATCATTGTAAATACCCTTTTAGGAGGACGATAAATAAACTATAAATTATGAAAATTACATTTTACGGACACGCCTCTCTTGGAATCGAGGTAGGCGGAAAACACATTTTAGTAGATCCATTTATTTCGGCTAATCCATTGGCAGGAGATATTGATATTACTACAATAAAAGCAGATTATATTTTACTGACGCATGCGCACGGCGATCACATTTTGGATGTGGAAGCAATTGCAAAGCGTACGAATGCAGTCATCGTTTCAAACGCTGAGATTGCGGGTCATTATGCCGCCAAAGGGTTTCAGGCGCATCCTATGAATCACGGCGGAAGCTGGGTTTTTGATTTCGGGAAAGTGAAATACGTAAATGCTATTCATTCTAGTTCGTTTCCTGACGGGGCAAGCGGTGGTAATCCAGGAGGATTTGTTATCGAGGGCGAACACAAAAACATTTACATCGCGGGAGATACAGCCCTGACAATGGATATGAAGTTGATTCCAATGCGTACCAAACTTGATTTAGCAATTCTTCCTATAGGCGACAACTTCACTATGGATGTTGAGGATGCTATTTTGGCTTCAGACTTTGTGCAGTGTGATAAAGTTCTGGGGTATCACTATGACACCTTTGGTTATATCGAAATTGATCATAAAGCGGCTATTCAGCAGTTTTTCGATAAAGGAAAAGATTTGATGTTGCTAAAAATAGGGGAGAGTATCGAATTATAAAATAATTTAGGAGCTATTTCCAGCTGTTTGCTACAATCTTATGTGCCGTCCCGAAGTGTCGGGACCAGCACATAAGGATTTCCACTTCCATCTGGGCTAGTTTCGTATAGTTAACACAAAACACACCAGTGAATAGAATAGTTTTTCTGCTATTGATTAGCATTTTTTATCAGTCGGGATTTGCTCAACAAGACGGTTATTGGGATAAAGACAGAGCGACAACAAAGGAAATCATTGTTTCTGCACGTGATAGAATTGTCATTAAAACAGACGATTTTCCCATAGGAACGACCGAGTTAATTTACAGAATTACCCTTTTAGATGATAATCAAAAAATGGCGGGTAGTTTAGTTTCTCTTTTAAAAGCAATTCCGGACCCTACGGGAATCAGTCAAGGCTCTGCGGGTGCAGTTTTCTTGCTTTCTCGTATTTCAGGTGAGGACAAAAGTAAGTATGCAATTTTCTCTTCTAATGAACTGGCATTAGCGTATCAAAAGAGCGGTAAAATGGATCAAGGGTGCTTAGCGCAAGAGACGCCATTAAGCAAAGACGCAAAACGATTGTCGATTGATAAGTCTTCTTGTTTGAAAAACACGACTGGGAATCTGTGGTTTGGTTTCGAAAGTTCAAATTGGATTATGAAACAAAAAATCATTCTTGAGGTAGTGCCTTGGGTAGATGCTAAATTAAGCAGAGGTTGGACTTTAGAAAATAGAAAATTCATTATCAATCAATGCAAAACGTCTGCATTAGCTCGAAAACTGGCAAACTCTGATGATTTTTGTATTTGTATTGAAGAGAAAATTCAAAAAAAGTATAAGTTTCAGGAATTTCAGAGCCTTCTAGCTATAGAACAAGCAAAAGTATACAAGGATAATGGCGAAAGTTGTATTAACGAAACAAGCGTTTCTAATGGGGTCTATAGTGATTTGCGTAATCAGACATTAAATTTTGCTAAGAAAGGCGAATATGGGCGTTCAATAGAGGCGTATGCAAGGATTATCAATGAAGGAAAGTCGACTGCGGTAGATTACTGCAATATTGGGTTTGGCTATATTGTTACTAAACAATATGGGAAGGCAATCAAATTTCTAAAAGAAGGAGAGAAGCTAGATGATACAGAGTTGTTAGTAAAGCTCAACTTAGCGCATGCTTATTTACTGAATGATGAATTTAGAAATGCAAAATCCATCTACAAGGAATACCAATCTCAAAATGTCAACGACAGCGTAAGTTGGACTCAAAAAATAAAACAAGATTTTGCAGTATTTAAAAAAGCAGGTATTCAAAGTGATGATTTTGATAGGGTTTTAAAATTGTTAGCACATTAGAAAATATGAAAAAAGCAATTGGTTATATGCGATTAGTAGGTTTGATTTTTCTTTTTGTAGGGGTGATTTTAAATCTCCAAATGTACATTTATGAGGAAACGCCGCATTATTTATATCTTATATTCTGTCTTTTCGGAGTTTTATTAATTGGGCTATCTTACTTAATAAAACGAAAGCAATAATTTAATTTATCAATTAGAACGCAGTTGAGAAGCGTTCAAAAACGTAGTTAACCTTACTAAAATGGCAAGGGTAATTGCAGTTAAAGCAAAATATGAAAGCAACCTATCATAAATACATGTTGGATTTTAAACGCCCTTCTGGAACTTCTCGAGGCGTTATGACCGAAAAAGAAACCTGGTTTTTAGTACTTGAAAAAGACGGAAAAACAGGAATAGGCGAGTGCGGAATTTTGAGAGGATTAAGTATCGATGATCGGCCAGACTATGAAGAAAAATTGCAGTGGACTTGCGCTAATATTCATCTTGGAAAAGACCAACTTTGGGAAGTATTAGTAGAGTTTCCTTCTATACAATTTGGAGTCGAAATAGCGTTTCAATCTCTGTATAGTGAAACCCCTTTTTTATTGTTTCCGTCGGAGTTTACAAATGGTACAAAATCAATTCAAATCAATGGTCTCGTTTGGATGGGTGAAGCCTCGTTTATGAAGCAACAAATAGAAGAGAAGTTGGCACAAGGATTTGCTTGTGTGAAACTTAAAATTGGTGCAATAGATTTTGGTGTAGAACTGGATTTATTACGTTATATCAGGCAACATTTTACTCCGGAGCAGGTTGAAATCAGAGTCGATGCTAACGGTGCTTTTGGTTCAAATGAAGCTTTAGATAAGATAACACAATTATCTGAATTTAAGTTGCATAGTATAGAGCAACCGATACAAAAAAACAATACTGACAGGATGGCAGAGCTGTGTAAAATCACTCCCATGCCTATTGCTTTAGATGAAGAATTGATTGGTGTGTTTTTATTTGAAGAAAAGGAACAATTATTGCAAAAAATCAAACCGCAATACATCATTTTAAAACCTAGTTTTATAGGAGGTTTTAGAGGAACACAAGAATGGATTTCATTGGCTGAAAAACACCATATTGGATGGTGGATTACCTCTGCTTTAGAAAGTAATATTGGTTTAAATGCCATTGCTCAATGGACTTTTTTACAAGATAATTTGATGCCGCAAGGCCTTGGGACAGGTGCTCTTTATACCAATAATTTTGAGTGCCCTCTAACTGTTTCTAAAGGGCAGCTTTGGTATGAAAAAGCTAAGGAATGGGAATTCAGTTTAAAGGAGATTATGAGAGATTTTTAGTTTGTGATTTACTTCTAGAAGTAGTTATTTGTTTATTGATATGATCAATTAATTGATTTTTATCAATAGGTTTTGAAATGTATCCGTTGCCTCCAACTTTAATCGCTTTTTCAGCTTCGTCAGTAAATACAAACGCACTTTGCGTAATTATAATTACCTCTTCATTAAACTCCCTTATTTTTTTAATAGCTTCATATCCATTCATCACTGGCATTTGAATGTCCATTAGAATAATATCGATATCAGGATTGTTTTTACATAAATTAACCGCTTCAAATCCATTTCTAGCTATTAATAAGTTTTCTCCAAATATTTTTAAAATTTTAGAAATAAACTTTAAAGAGATACTATCATCTTCCGCTACAAGAATTTTTAATTTTTGTGGTTCATAAGGAATGGTTAATAAGGAATTTTGAACTTCTTTGTAAGTTTCGTAGGGCTCAATAATTGGTATTTTGAAATAAAAGACCGCACCATTATCTGCATTGTTTTCTGCCCAGATGGAACCACCTAAAAGGTCAGCGTACGATTTAGAAATATATAAACCCAATCCAGCACCATCATAATTTCTGTTTAAAGAATCATCCAGCTGTCTAAAACGTTCAAAAATGATTTCTGTTTTAGTAGAATCGATTCCTATGCCTGAATCCTTTACATAAAAAACAATAGAATTATTCTCTTTAAAACATCCTACTTCTATTATTCCATGGTCGGTAAATTTTAAGGCATTGCTAAGTAAATGTGATAATACAGTGTAGACTTTTTCTTCATCTGTGTGTATTAAATTATCGGCTGTACCTAAAGTATTGTTTATTGTAAGGAGGATATTTTTTTGCTTGGCTTTAGCTTTAAAAACTGCATAAATAGAATAAATTTGATCTTTCACTGAGGTTTCTTTGTAGGATAGGTTCATTTGTCCTGATTCTATCTTAGAAACACTAACGATATCATTTATGATATTAAGCATTCTTTCACCGCTCTTTTCAATAACACGGATATATTCGCGTTGTTCTCGCCCAGTTAGTTTTGGCTCCTTTAAAAGCGCTGTAAAGCCTAAAATACCATTCATTGGAGTGCGAATTTCATGACTCATGTTCGCGAGGAAAGAAGATTTTAAACGGTCTCCCTCTTCTGCTTTCTCTTTTGCATATATTAATTCCCTATTAATTTTTTGAATTTGGATAATACTGTCGTAGAGTTCTCTATTTCTGACCTCTAGTTTTGTATTCAAATTTTGAGATTTCTTTTCAGCTAATTTGCTTTCTGTGATATCCTTAAAAAAAATAACGATCCCTTCTTTACTAGGTATTATACGATTTTCAAACCAGCGGTTCCATGGAACATAATAATCTTCAAAAAAAACCTCTCTTTTGGTTTTCATCGCTTTGTAATACACTTTATAGTATGGTGTTTGAGTAGAATCGGGGAATATAACCCACGCATTTTCACCAATGAGGTTTTCTGGTTTCTTTCCAATCATCACGCCTGCTTTCTGGTTTACAAAAGTGTACTTCCAATCCTTGTCGATGGCAACAAAAGCATCTGACATGTTTTCTAAAGATATTGTCAGTTTTTCGTTTATGTGATCAATTTGATTTTCGTTATTTTGATTCTTGTCTGTTAATGTATCAAACTTTTCTTTTAATGAATTATAATCTTGTTGAAGTTTGTGAAAATCGGTGGCGATTTTAGTGGTATTTAAATTCTTATGATTCATCACTAATAAATTCAAATTAGGAATACATATAAATATATTCCGTATCAATTTTAAAAATATAGAAGTATTTAATATATAGTAGATTAGGAGGAGAGTAAATCTAATAAATAAAAATTGATAAATTTAAAGTTTTTGTTTTTTTTGTGATTTGTTTTCAATAATAATAGGGTAGTTATAGAATAAAGTATAATTTACTGCATTTTTTTTGCGAATTTACCTATTGTCATTCCTTGTACTAAAATGGAGAAGCAAACAATTACATACGTGATGGTAACCCAAATATCCTTATTAAACTCAGGAGCGATAGATAAGGCAAGTGCGATAGAAATTCCACCTCTTAATCCACCCCAAGTTAATATAAGAATGGTTTTTTGAGTGATCCTTTCCTTTAAACGAACGGCGATAGAAGGGATGTAAATTGAAATGTACCTTGTAATCAAAGTTATTAATAATAGAATTACCGCTGCAAAAAGTATTTTTTCATTAGTTTGTATGATTAATAATTCTAAACCTATCAGAACAAACAATACAGCATTTAAAATCTCATCAATAAGCTCCCAGAATTTATCGATATATTCAGCTGTTACGTCTGACATTCCTAATTTTTTACCTTGATTTCCGGTAATCAATCCTGCAGCAACCATAGCAAGTGGTCCAGAAACATGTATATAATGAGCTAGCGTATAGCCTCCCATTACAATGGCTAAGGTAATTAATACTTCTACCTGATAATTGTCAATACTGGCTATCAATTTGTATCCTATATAACCAATTCCAAGTCCTAGTAGTAAACCGCCGATAGCTTCTTGCCCAAATAATAATAAGATACTGCTTATTTCTAAATTAGCTCCTGGTTGTGCTAATTTTAAAATGGTTATGAAAACAACAACAGCTACTCCGTCATTGAATAATGATTCACCGGCTATTTTAGTCTCTAATGATTTACTCACACCAGCACTTTTTAAGATACTCAAGACGGCAATCGGATCAGTAGGGGAAATCAGTGCGCCAAATAACATGGCATGAATTAACTGTACATTAACGCCCATAAAAGTCAATAAATAGTAGCTCGCAAATCCGATTATGAAAGTACTAATTAATACACTAATAGTTGAAAAAAGTAAAATACTCAGTTTTTCATTATTCAAGTCTTTAAATTTGATATGAATCGCTCCTGCAAATAACATAAAGCTTAGCATTCCTTCTAACAATAGTTCGCTAAAATTAATATTGTCCATTTTTAGTGCTATACTCTCTTTAAACGAGGGGAAGTAGTAGCCAAGAATTAGTATTATGAATGAAAAAATTAAAGAGACCAGCATCAGTCCTATTGCATTTGGTAATTTTAGGATTCTAAAATTGATATAAGCGAAGCCTGCTGACAGAACAATAAGTATTGAAAAAAGATGAAATAGATTCATTTTTATTTTTTGATGTTAACGTTAAAATCTGGTGCTTGTACTAATTGGAATGTTGCAGAAGCCATTTTTACGGCTCCATTTGTTTTTTCAATTTCAGTTAAGATTTTTGTAAACAATTCTGATTTTGTAGCTCTTCTTCTTTTATATCCCACAACGTAACGGAGGGTGTATTCGGCCCAATTATCATTGGCAATTAAGGAGATCATTGGTTCAGTCTGTGCATCTTCTAAACGGTATTTGTTTTGTAAGGAAGTCCATTTTTCTTTGGATCTAACAGTTAAGTCTCCAGCTACTTCAACTCCCGCTTTTAGAATTATTTGCTTTGCTTTTTCATAATCACTTCCATACTGAATAGGGATTTTTATTTCATCCCATAAAAAAGGGAAATCACCTGAATAGTTAAATACCGGTTCCTTAAAAACATAGCTGTTAGCTATTAATACAATTCGACCATTATAGAGATCGCCATCAACCCATTGCCCTGTTTCCATTATGGTAGTTCTTAAAACACCAATATCCATTACGTCGCCTTTGATTCCACCAAGCTGAACGCGATCCCCAGTGTTGTAAAACCCTCCAAACATGATAGCTAACCAACCTGCAAATGAAGCAATTACTTCTTGGAGAGCAAAAGCGATACCCGCACCTGCAACTCCTAAAGCAACAGTTAAATTGCCGAGTTTATCACTGAATATGACTGTTAAAAGAATTATGGTTAAAAAATAACCAATGAAACTGCTGAATTTTTTCGCTTTGTAGCGATTGTTATTGTCTTTAATCTTCGAAAAAAGGTTTTTTTGAATAGCATTTATTAGCATCCAAATTACTGCGATGCCTATAAAAAAGCTTACAATTTTACCAACTGTAGGGTTGTAAAGGTATTCTTGAATTTGCTCTTCCATTTGTTATTTGTTAATGTGAACAACGCGCTGAGGGAAAGGAATAGTAATGTTATTATTTTTAAACAATTCGAAGATCTTTATTCTCATTTCGCTTTTGATGTTTTCAACGCGAAATAATTCTTCAGACCAGAAAATTATTGAAAAGTTTAATGATGAATCACCAAAATCTGTAAAACGAATAAATGGACTAGGTTCTTTCAAAACGCTACCTTGATTATCTACAGCTTCTTTTAGTATCTTCATTACCTGTGTAACATCCGAAGAATAATCTACTCCTACGGTTACTTCAAAGCGAGAGGCATGATTATTATGTGTCCAGTTGATTAATTGATTTTTTGTTAAATCAGAATTAGGTAAAATGATATATTTGTCATCTCTAGTTAGAACTGTCGTAGTACGTAAATTAATTTCTTGTACAGTACACACCATTCCGTTTAATTCGATAACATCATTTACTTTTACAGAGGAATCAAGCAGCAGTAAAATTCCAGAAATAAAATCACTAAAAAGATTCTGAAGCCCTAAACCGATCCCTACTAAAAGAGCTGCTGATCCCGCTACAAGTACTGATAAATTAAAACCAAATAATTGTAATCCAGCAATAATCGATACTAGAATAATTAAATATCGAACTAGTCTATATATAGAATACTTTTTGGCTACATCAATTTTATCGACTTTATAAATCGCCTTTCTAATAAGCTTTAAAACGAGTAGGACTAGGATTATAAAAACAATCAGCTTTATTAGACTAATAACCTTAATGCTAAAACCACCATCTTGAAAAAGAGTATAGTCGATTATTTTCTTCATGTATTTTATTTTTATATAGTCTTTTGATCCTAGTTATTTATGGCAACTACAACTAAAGTTACATAATTAATCGAACACCACCTAATTCAGCAACTCTATAGGAGAAACGATCTCCTGGCGAACCAATAAACATGAAATTTTTTGGTATATTCCATTTTTGTGAAAGTTCATCAATAATATCCGGTCCAAAAACACCTTCTAGCTCAATGAATTCAATATCAATTTCAGGATATGCTCTATCTAATACTTTCAAATCAGAAATCAATAAGTCATTATTATAGTGGTCTTTATTTATGTTTACGATTTTTAATTTCTTTGTAGATTCATTATTTTGAACATATTGCATAACTTTATTAATAATTGCAACATCATCCCCTTTAGTGAAAAACACAAATTCTTGTGATTCAATTTTTAGGTTCATTTTTAACAAATAACGATTAGTAAAGATGACCATTTTACGTAAAGGTCTGTAAAAATATTCTAAAGCATCGATTAAAAGTCTAATTAACAACGTACGGTTAAGCATAATGGCTACAAAACCAAAGGCTGGAACTAAATATTGTAAAAAGGTATAAAACGACGTGATATTTAATTTTATATTTCCCACAAAGGCGGTAATGATTAATGCAACAGCAATTACAACCGAAATACCACGAGCTTTTTCTGGTCTTGGTAATTTTTTTCTTTTGAATTTCAATAATAGATTTCCAACTCCAAACAATCCCATCACTGCCAAAAATGAAAAAGTATATACACCCGCAAGTGCTACGATATCACCTTTAGTAACTAATAGTACAGAAATACAAAGGATTAAAAAGCTAATGATAATGCGGTAATTAGATCCTCTATTATTTTGCTTTAAAAAGTAATTTGGCAAAATACGGTCTAATGTCATACGGTTTAACAATCCAGAGACTCCTACAAATGAAGTCAACACAGCACCACATAATACTAAAACCGCATCAATCGAAATTAAATATGCTAACCATGAACCTCCAGTTGTAGCACCTAAATGGGCTAAAAGTGACTCTTGGTGTTCTCCAACCTGTGCTAATGGAATGATGCAGATAAGTAATAAAGCAATTACTGGGTTAAAAAAACTAACTATTGCCCACATGTTACGAAGGGTTTTAGGAAATACGCCTTGTTCTTGTTCTTCAACAAAGTTGGCAGAACTTTCAAAACCAGAAATTCCTAACATCGCTGCAGAAAACCCTAAAAATAAAGCGTTAACAATGGTTCCGGAAGTAATTGGTAGGCTCCAGTTCAAATCAAAAACTTCTAATCCGTTCATGAAAATGAACCAAACGGAAGCTAAAACTAACAAGCTTAAAGTGGTTAAGTGCGTGATAAAAATCACAACTGCGACAATAGCGGATTCTCCTATACCAATTATTGCTAGTCCTGTGAAAATTAACAGTATAATGACCGTTGCTATTGTAATGTTAATTCCAGGAGCTATATTATGTAGGTAATGCATTCCTTCTGAGGCAGAAATTACGGCCGTTGCCATATAAGACAAAACAGTCAGGGTGGCTGCTACAGAAGCAAGTCTTTTTGAAGACGTATTTAAAAGTACGTTGTACGCTCCCCCATTTAAAGGTAAAGCTCCAACTACTTCACCATATATTTTTCTGAATAAAAATAAAACAACAGCTACAAATAATAATGAAATCCATGCATACTGACCAGCATACATGATGGTAAGAGCCGAAACATATAAGCAAGAAGAGCTAATGTCATTTCCGCAAATAGCCGTTGCTTGTAACTCATTTAATTTTGGATGTAATACCTTTTTCATTGTATATTATTTGGATTTATTTCAATTTGCTCCGCAATATAAGCATTTGTGATAAAATGCCAAATAACAAAGCTATTTCCTTCTCCTATAATATCGTGTATGCGATTGTTTTATTTTAAAGTTATTGATTTACAAGTAATTATCTGTTTTTTTTTTTAATTTGTAAAGTTTTAAGCTAAGTGCAAAGAAAGAAAAATACGCTATTAAGTAAGAAATTGCGGGTTATTCTTCTAGTTCTAATAATCTTCTGTGGTAATTTATTTGTCCAAGATGATAGGCGAGGTGAGTAGTGAGATGAATCAACATGAATTCGGTTGACGTTTTTGTTTCAAAAACCAAAACAGGAAAATCCATTCGTAATTCCTTTTCAGATAGCTTATCTAATGCACAATCCACTACGATCATAGTCTGTTCAATTTTACAAATGAGTTGCGTTTTTGGAATGTCCTTCAATGAAAATTCAAGTTCTCTATTTCTAAAATAATCAGTGTTCCCAAGAATGGTACCGATGTAGGTGTTAAGATTTCCTATTAGATGTAAGCAAAGGTTCCCGGCAGAATTAGTTATTCCTTTTTGAATCGTCTAAATCTGATTTTCATTTTGATATAGCTCTATTTCTTTTTTTAGCCGATTTAAATCTCTGTTAAAAATTGTTTTTAAAGCTTGAACTATCATAAAGTTGACTTTTGATACTTTTTGAGTGATTGTAGTGCGTTTTGATGTATTTTCTTTTGCATGTAACCAGTCCAGCCCAATAAATGTCCTGATAATCCTAATGCCTGCTTTGACCATTTCCAGATATCAAAATCATCAGTATGTCTCATAATCAGATCGTCTTGAAAAAAGAACTCTGCTCTAATTTTATTCACAACCTCTCTATTGTTTTTGCTAAAATTATAGGTAGCTTCCCAAAGTGCAGACCCATGGTAGTCATCTGCTTTTACTTCTGAAAACTTAATGTTCACATTTCCATTACTTTTTGCCATTAGCATTTCCCACATTTTGCATACATCATTTCCTTTCAAAGCGCCGAAGATTGGGTCTCTGAATTGAATATTAGGATGGTAGCATTCACACATTTTTGTAGCATCACCATTAGCAAAAGCATTGTAAAATTTAGTAATGGTTTTTTCGTTTTGAGTCATATTTGTATAAAAAGTAGTTAAAAATACTAAATTTTTCAGTTCGAAGCTATTTGTTTTCAAAACATATAGGAAATAGACTGTTTTTATTAGTGAAATAAAATGTTTTATAACTTTAATTTATTAGTAATAAGGAGCTAAGCTATAGAAATAGTTTTTGAAAGATAGATGTCCTGTACTGCATTTATAATTTTCACTCCGTCGTTAAAAGGGCGTTGAAAAGCTTTTCGTCCCATAATTATGCCCGAGCCACCAGCCCGTTTATTCACGATCGCAGATTGTATCGCTTGTTTTAAATCGCCTGAACCTTTTGATTCACCTCCAGAATTTAGCATACCAATTCGTCCAGCATAGCAATTCAGAACCTGATATCTGCACAAGTCAATTGGATGGTCACTAGCTAATTTAGTGTACATTTCGGGGTCCGTTTTTGCAAAGTCAATCGCTGTAAACCCACCGTTATTTGTTGGTAATTTTTGTTTAATAATATCCGCTTGCAATGATACTCCTAAGTAATTTGCTTGAGCGGTTATATCTGCCGCTGAATTATAGTCTACCTTGTCTTTTATAAATGCATTATTTCTGGAATAGCACCATAGAATAGTTGCCATACCCAAATTGTGCGCCTCTTCAAAGGCTTTTGAAACTTCGATTATTTGTCGATCAGATTCGGCTGATCCAAAATAGACAGTCGCGCCTACAGCTATGGCACCCATATTCCAAGCATCTTTTACACTCCCAAACATTATTTGGTCGTTTTTTTTTGGGTAAGTCAATAACTCGTTGTGATTTAGTTTTACGATAAACGGAATCTTATGTGCATATTTTCTAGAAAGCAGAGCTAAGCCGCCCATCGTAGAAGCTATAGCGTTACAGCCCGCTTCAATGGCTAACTTCACAATGTTTTCAGGATCAAAGTACATTGGGTTTGGAGCAAATGAACTTCCAGCAGTATGTTCAATCCCTTGGTCTACAGGTAAAATCGAGAGATAGCCCGTGCCGGAAAGCCTGCCATGGTCGTAAATCTGTGTTAAACTTCTTATGGTTTGTCCATTTCGATTGCTTTGTAAAAAAGAGTCTGTAAAATCCGGATGGGGTAAATGAATTTGCTCTTTAGCAACTGTTTTGCAAACATGGTTTAAGTAAAAATCCTTTTTGTCTCCTAATAATTCCAGCAATAGGTCTATATTTTCCATTTTATATTTCGTTTGAGTAATACAACTTTTAGTTAATCAAATAGTTAAATTGAATTATGGTTTAAAAGAAGGATAATCAGTATATCCTTTTTCATAAGGAGTGTAAAATAAATCGGTATTGAGATTTTGTGAAAGGGGCCAGCCATTTTTAAACCGCTCCACAAGATCTGGATTATTTATAAACGGTCTTCCAAATGCTACGAAGTCAGCCAATCCACTTGCAATGGCTAGTTCGGCGCTTTCTTGGTCAAAACCACCGCAAAGGATTAGTGCGTTTCTAAAGTTTTTCCGAATTGTTTTTTTTATTTCGATTGGGACAGGGGGCGCTCCCATGGCCGAATGATCAACAAGGTGGATATAAGCAATACCAATTTTATTAAGTTCTTTTGAAAGGTAATCATAGGTATCATCTATTTCTGGATAATGTGGCATATCACTTGCGACGCCATAAGGAGACAAACGAATTCCAGTTTTGTCTTTGCCAATAGATTCAGCCACGGCAGTTACCACTTCGATGATAAACCGACATCGATTTTCGATACTGCCACCATAAGTATCAGTTCTGATATTGCTAATGGGTGAAAGGAATTCTTCTAGTAAATAGCCGTTTGCACCATGCAATTCAACACCATCGAATCCCGCAAACAAGGCGTTTTCTGCGGCGGCAACAAATTCTGTTTTGGCATGTATAATATCTTGTAAACTCATTTCTTTTGGCACAACAAAATCTTGTAAACTCTTTAAGTCGGTCCACATCTGCCCATCAGCTTTAACAGCAGAAGGGGCAAGTATCTCACTTCCAAGAGGCATATTCAAAGGATGGCTGATTCTTCCGGAGTGCATTAATTGAACAACAATCTTTCCCCCGCTTTTGTGTACTGCTTTTGTTGTTTTTTTCCAACTAGTCACTTGTAGCTCATTAAATATTCCTGGAATCCGGGCATAACCAAGTCCATTGAGTGAGGGCGATGTACCTTCGGTAATTATTAAACCAGCGCTGGAGCGTTGCTTATAATAATCAGCCATAAGATCATTTGGGACATTTTTGATAGCTCTGCATCGAGTCATAGGTGCCATCACAATCCGATTCTTTAATTCTATAGAGCCTATTTTTCCGGGAATGAATAATTGTTTGTTTTTCATTTTTTTTACCGTTAAGTTGTTGTAATAAAGGTAATTATATTTTTTGACTTAGGGGTTTAAAATAGTTGTAGAATTGATTATCATAGCCGCATAAATACATTGGGCATAAATTTTAAACAAAAAAAGAGGATAGACTGTTTAGTTTCTATCCTCTTTTCTAAAATTAAAAAATAAGTTTGTCTTTAATTGACGTATTATTTTGCAGCTACAATATCAATTATAACGGTTCTGTTGTAAGAACGTTCCTCTGGAGTTGTATTCTCAAAAGGAGAGTTGCTTTCATTCTCGCCAAATCCATTTAATTCAAATTTAACATCATTTCTACCTGCTTTAGATAATGCACTTTCAATGATAGTTTTTACATCATTTGCACGAGCTAAAGATAAATCTTGATTGTGAACAGAGTCACCGATAACATCAGTATGACCGTGAACAATTACTGTCGCTCCAACAGGGATCTTTGGTGCAATAACATCCGTTAAATATTTTTCATAGATGGCAATAGCTTTCGATTTATTGAATTCATAAATAATGCTATATCTAAGACCTTCTTCTGTTTTAGCGGGAGTCCAAAGTACAACATGTAAAGGAGCTTCATTTTCTATAACAGTACCACTTTTAGTCTGACCTATCATTTTTACTTTGAAATCTCCTTCAAGGCGATTTCCTAGAATTGTTTTTCCGGGGATACTAACTTCCTCTTGAGTATATGGTCCAAAAGACTGTGATTTACCTTGTTCATCAGTGATTTTTAATGACCATGTAGATAAAGCTTCGGCAGCTCCCTTATTGTTGAAAGTTACATAACTAGAAGCAGGAGCCTCTTGAAGTGGAACAATTTTTACTGGTTTCAATTGCGCACCAGGCCCACTTTGAAATTCCATTAATAAATCTGAAGAAGTACTTTCGATAGATACTCTACGGTCTCCTTCACGAAGAAGTTCTAATTCAAGTGTTCCACCTGGTTGTTCTGACGGAATGTTTGGTTTAGTTTGACCTTTAGTACTTATTCTAGAAGGGTTTATTGCAAATACATCAACTAAGTATGTTTTAATTGACTCTGACATAGCTAACCCATCTGCTGGGCCTTCAGCTGAAGAACCAACTAAGGAAATAGTTGCATTTGGATTTTTTTGCATACGGTCACCAAGGATGTTTAAAACATTATAATAAACAGTCATCTGTCTTTTTGAACGATCTGATAAATTTTTTGGTGCAAAAACCTCTATTTGATCTTCTTTGAAATTTTTTACCTGATCTTTATTCAATAAAACATAACGGTTTGGTATTTCATTCGATCCAGCGTTAAAATACACATAGTTTCTAAGTGGAAAAATTTCAGTAAGTCTAGCGTCTCCTGGAACATTGCTAGGAGAATCTATAGAAAACGAAACTTCTTTATCTGCTTTGATATCAGTAGCTTCCTGAATATTTTTTCCCTGTCCAAATTTAAGTGCAACACCTGCTCTAACAGTTGTATTGTTCCATGTTTCTGTTGAACGTGGATCTTGACCAAAATAAGGTTGGAAAGAAACAAAAGGAGACAATACAAATTGAGTTTTGTTTGCATCCGTTGAAAGTGGAATATCATAACCTGCTCCAATTTGCATTGAAATAATTGTTTTTTGGATATTATCAAAATCACCTTTTACTGCAGGAGTAGCTTCTTGATCTGGATATGATGGGTTGATCCCTAATTGGTATGTAAATGATTTATCCAAGTTGAAAGCCAAACGTGGACCACCATATAGATAGAAATTAGATTTAAACGGTGCAAAACGTACACTTGGTTCCACTGTAATGTAACTTAAGTCAGTTGTTAAATCAGCAGGACAGTCACATGCAGTAATCACTTGGTCAAAATCAGCTTTACGACTATCATAACCGGCTTGTAACATAACACCCCATCTTGAATCAGCAGGACGATACTCTAAAAGTGGAGCAATGAAAAGTCCGGCACCAAATCCATCATGAAATGTTTTTGGTGAAGTGAAACTGGCATTCATTTGTTGCGTTGAACCACGGTAAAAATTAAAATTTGCTCCACCCGCTACACCAAAGTACCAGGAAGGTTTTGCGTATTTAACTGCAATAGTTTCCTGCGCTTGGACAGCTGTTTGTAAACTTAACCAAGCTAAAGCAATCATTCCGACGCTTTTGATGGTAAGATTAGTAGGACACCATGCATTAGATGGTTTCTCTGTATAAAAAGTTTTTGATTTCATTTTTTTTATTATTAGGTTTTATTTTAATATATCCCGCCCTTAGACGGGATATGTAAAACTTGGAGTATTACTTAATTAGCAGGAACATTAATAATGGTATTAACCATAGTTACTGAGGATACTAATGAAATAGCCCTTCCGTTTAATACTGTTTCTGCACCAGGTAGAGTAGTGCTATTTGCAGGTGCTGACAATGTCACACCATTATTAGCAATAACATTTCCAACCATTACACCACCACCGGCGTAGTTAATAACTGCTGAGCTACCTACGTACCAGTAAACATTATTTGCTTTGGCACCATTTATTAATTTAACATTTCTAGATGCTGCTGGAGAACCTACTGTTAATGAAGATGCTGATTGGAAATACCAAGTTGCATTTTCATTACCTTGAGCATCTAATGTTAAATCACCATTTGTAATTTTGTATGTACCACTTGCTGATTTATAAACACCTGGCGCTAAAGTTAACGCTCCAAGTTCTCCTGAACCTTGATCGCTACCGCCTGGTTTGTTAGCTGGAGAAATACTGTTATAAAGATCTCTTGCTGCATTTAATCCTTCTAGTGCTTTGGCTGCTTTTGTCGCATTTCCTGGTGCAGGAGCATCGGTAAAAATACCACCATTAACTAACCCATTATGAAGAGGAGTAATGGTATATACTTCGAATGGAGATGCCATAGTATCGGTGAAACCAGTTACTAAAGATGATGCAGCAGTTGTACCGATAGCTCCGTTAACTCTGGTATTTAGTCCTTGATTCGTTATTCCTGCATTTCCTCCAAAAACTCCGAAGAATAAACCTGAAGGCGCAGGGACAACTAATGCCGACAATGTAGTGAAGTTCCATACATAGTTATTTGCTAAAGCAACTCCAGCAGCATTTTTTGCAGCAGTTGTAATGGTTGCTGTATATACTTTACCTTCTACTAAAGCGTTTGTTGGTTTGAATGAAGCAGTAGTTCCTGAGTAAGTTACAACTCCCGTGATAGCTGTTGTACCTTGTTTCAATGTGAAATTAGTCGCATTGATTGTTAATGGATCCATTACCATACTAAAGTTAGCGGTAATGGTTTTATTAAGTGCAACACCTGTCGCATTACTGATAGGATCTGTAGAAGTTACTGTTGGGGCTACTATAGCTCCAGTGGTAAATTTCCACACATAGTCACTTGGTAAACGTGTGTTGTCTAGATTTGTTGCAGCTGCTGAAATAGTTGCGGTATAGACTGTATTTGCAGCCAATGCTACTGTAGGAGTAAATACAGCTGTTGTTCCGCTATATGTTACAATTCCTGCAATGGCAGTATTTCCTTGTTTTAAAGTATAGGTGGTTCCAGTAATAGTACTAGCTTTCATTGGCATATTGAAAGTCACACTTACAAATTTATTTAAAACTACGTTATTCTCGTTATTTGCTGGATCAGTTGACGCAACCATTGGAGTAACGGTTAAGCCAGTACTAAACGTCCAAATTTTTTCTGTTTGTATAGCGTTACCTGTAAGGTCTTTTACTGTTCTCTTTATTGTAGCAGTATACGTTGTGTTAGGAGAAAGTAAAGCAGATGGTTTAAAGGTTGCTGTTTTACCTGAGTATGTAATTACACCAGCTACCTGTGAAGTACCGTTTAAAGTAAAAGAAGACTGATTTATAGTTTCAGGATTCATCTCTTCATTAAAAGTTGCTGTGATCAATTGATCCAAAGGAACATTAGTAGCTGCATTTAATGGAGTAGTACCTAGCACTTCCGGACAAAGTCCATCGATTTCTACAAAATCGTCTTTTGCACAACCAGAAATTAAAGCAATAAATAATATTGCAAAGGTTAATAGTAAATTTTTTGTTTTCATTTTATTGAATATTAAGGGGTTATTTTTTGATGAAGCAAAGGTTGGTTTTATAGCTTGTAGAAGTATTATATTATTAGGGGGGATATTTGTATAATTCACGCATATGAAATGTTAATATTTAAATTAACTTTCTTTAAATGAGTGTTTTGAATTTTAGCGATAGTTAATACTATGTTATTTATCTAAAATAAAAAAGCATAAAAACCGTGTTGTAAAGGGGGTGTAAATTGGTGTTTAAGAAAGGAATATCTTAAAGTATGGTTTGAAACCTGAAATATAGGTTGCTCCTAATTAGAAAAATTACTTAAGAATAGTATTTTTTTATAAGTAATGTAGTGTAGTGGAAAGTCTTGAAACTTTTTAAAGTAGCATTTTCTTTGCTTTTTGTTGAAGTTCAATGATATACATATTGAGTTCCCTAGTTAATATATCAAGGGATAAGGCAGATGTTTTTATGTAATCTAAAGACTGTTTAATGTCTAGCTTTGAATCTTTTGATAAATCTAATAATTGAGATAGTCCTAGAATATTGGCTATAGGTTGCCTGACTTTATGAGAGGTCATAAAAATCACTTTTTCTAATCCTTTTATATATTCTCTTTGATATTCTTCGGCCCTTTTTAGTTCTGTGAGAGCGTTAAGTAATTCTTCTGCTCTCTTTTCTTTTTCTTTGTTTTGAAAAAGAAGTTCGGCATTAGCAATAATTAATTCTTCTGCTCTTTTTTGCTTTTCCTGATTTTGAAAAAGAAGTTCCACATTGGCGACAATTAACTCCGCAGCTCTTTTCTCTTTTTCTAGATTTTGATAGGCCAGTTCTTTGTTCGCAATAGATAATTCAGCGGCTCTTTTTTCCTTTTCTTGGTTTTGATAGGCAAGTTCTATGTTAGCGATAAATAATTCGGCAGCTCTATCTTCCCTTTCTTGGTTTTGGAAATTAAGTTTTTTATTGGCAATAATTAACTCTGCCGCTCTTTTTTCCTTATCTTGATTTTGAAAGACAGGTGTTTTGCTTGCAGTAATTAATTCTTCTTTATTTATTTTTTGGCCCATCACTCTATATTTAGGTTTTTAGAGAAAAGTTGAATTTGAAGTAAAAGAAATATAGGGGGCTATATACTTTAAGTAATTTTCTTCTAAATAATATAAATTAATAGCTTTATACTTATCATGAAAAGAAAATAAATTTATTACAAATATATTGTAAAAATTGTAGTGAAAAAAAATATTTTTTTAATTTCTATTATCAATGCGTTTAGAAACTACATTTGTTACAACAAATTGGAATACGTTACCCAGCACTCTTTTCAATGGATTATGAGTTGAGCCTAGCAATAACTTCTTTGATATATAACCAGTAGATAAACCAATAGCTGTGTTAAGAATATTGTGTTTTATTTCTGGTGAAGTTGTCATTATTTTTAAAGCACTTTTCATTAATTTTAAAGGCTTTACACTTTCATGCAAGACAAGGTATTGTTGTTGGAGGGATTGCAATTCTTTAGCTTTTTTTTGTTCTAATAGTTGAATATTTTGGCTCAAAGTTTCTGTTGCGTTGAATTTTTTCATGCTATTTATTTTTTAGCATTTTGGTAATAATGAAATTACTGACTGGCATTTTAATCCATTGATCTTTATAAGAATATAATACAATTGACAGTATTAAATAAAGTGAGGCCATTATGAAGAATCCAAAATAAAAACTGCCCAAAAGTTCACCAATCCAAAACGAAAGGCCAAAGTTTAAGAGTAGAATAAACATAGCAAAAACAATAGCAATTGTTAGTCGTGATATCAGTGAAGATGCAACATCTGCTGAAGTGTCAATAACTTTTAGTTTTGCCAATTCCACAGTTGTGCGTGTATAGTCTTCTACTTTTTCGAAAAGAATTTCTATTGTTGTTGCTTTGCTACTCATAATTTTGTTTTTAAGCCAATTAAAGTTTAAAAATTTTATTATTAGATATTTACATTTTTAATATCTAAATTTTCAATGTCTTTTTTAGTTTTTTCAAATTTTGATCTTCCTTCATCAAAGAGACCTTGTCCTTCTTCTTTAAGAACATCATATTTTTTTGAAATAGTTTCTAATGCAGAATCAAACTTTTCTTTTAATTCATCTTTGTAGTCGTTACCAACGTTTTTACTTTTCTTTCTTGTTTTCTTTCCTTTTTCTGGAGCAAACAATATTCCCATTATTGCACCTGCTGCAAGACCACCTAAAACACCTAATATTACTTTATCTGTTTTCATAATTTTATTTTTTTATTATTTATAATTGTTTATATATTATAATCTTCTTCCTTGGATAAGTCTTAATAATACTGCAATTACTGCAATAACAAGTAAGATATGAATGATTCCTCCTGCGCTAAATGCGAAGAATCCGATTGCCCAAAAAATGATTAAGATTACTGCTAATGTGTAAAGAAGATTGCTCATGATTTCTATTTTTTTATTGATTAATTATTGTTTTAATATCCGTGATTCTCTGTAAGAACCTCTTTTTATTTTTAGTTTAGTCTAAGACCAACATATACATTAAACACACTGTTTTTAGCATCTGGATCTGCAAAGCTTCCTTCTTTAAATACATGTGTTAAACCATAGTTGTAACGTACTCCAAAGTTTACAGTCTCTAAGTCAACGCCTAAACCTCCTGAAATTCCAGCGTCAAACCTTTCAAAATCATTAGTGTCTAATTCAGTTTCAGAGGTAAACAGGTTTGAATCGTTTGTTGTTTTACCGCTTACCATATAAGCTGCATACGGTCCCACATGTACATTAAAAGCATCTGTAAGATTGAAAACTAATAGTACAGGAACTTCAATATAGTTTGTTTTGAAAGTTGCTTTTCCTTTTGCAAAAGCATTATCGTAGGTAAGTTCCGCACCTTTAGTAGTGTAAGAGATTTCAGGTTGTATGGAAATAGAATTTGTAATTGGGAATTTAGCATACAAACCTGCATTGAAACCTGTTAATATATTATTATCATCTACGTTATCAGTGTAAAGATTGGAAAAGTTAAGACCACCTTTGAATCCAAATGCTGGAGTTTTTGATTTTATATCTTGTGCATTTGCTCCATTAAATGCAAAGCATGTTAGCAAAAAAGCAGCTAACGTAAGTTGTTTTGTTTTTTTCATTTTGTCTGTTTTTAATTTTAATTTTTGCTTCTATATTGTTTTACAAATATCGGTTACATCGTGAGGGGATTTCTTATATAACTTTTTATAAATGTTACATTATTTACGGTTAGCTACTTATTATGTAATGAATTAGAACTAGATAGCTTTAATTAGTGCTATTTAAGAACGTAAATAATCGATTCGTTTATTTACTTCAATACCTCTTTAAAGGCCATTGATAATTTGGTTTAACTCCTGCCTTGTTTTACCAAGTTTTAGTTGAAGTTTTACCATCATCTCTTCTTTTTTGCCTTCGAGAAATAATACGTCTGTGTCAGTCAAAGCGGCAAATTTTTGTTTTAGACGTTCCTTTTGCTTTTTCCATGTCTCTTTAAGATCTTTCTTTTGCATTTTAGTCTAATTTATATTCGATATTCAGTGCCTTACAAAGGTCGAACGTTATCACTAAAAATAAGTTACATAACTTTTAGAAGAACTTATATGATTCACTTATTTTAGAAATAATTTATGATAATTCATACGAAAGAACCGAAGAAAAATGGCATAAAAAAACACCTCAATTTTTTTAAGATTGAGGTGTATTAAAATTTTCAGCTTCTTCTTTTATGACAAGTCTCCCGCTTCAGTAATTTTTTAAATTATATTGATTTACTTTTTCTCTTGTTCTTTTTCCTTCAATTCTTTTTCCTTTTCTAACTCTTTAAGTTTCTTTTCTTCTTCTTTTTTCTTTTTATTAAAATATCCTTTCAATAAAAAATTATGTTTTGCCGCTTCCATATTGTCACTCAATCCCTTAGACCCGGTTTGGAGATTGGTAAGGGTTTTTGTCATACTATTTGCAAATTTTTCATCAGTGATTAATTTTGATAACGCACCGTTCCCATTGTTCATTTTATAAGTGAATTCAGCAAGCTCATTAGTAATGATACTGGCATTGTCCATACTCACTTTAACGCTTCTCATGATTTCATCCATTTCAATTGCTTGGATTGATTTTATGGTCGCGTTATCTTTTACGATACTCTTAGAACTAGTCCCTGGAGATATGGTAAGGACTTTATCTCCCATTAACCCATCAGACCCTATACTGGCAACAGCATCGCTTTTAATGAATTTTTGTACTTCTTTTTTTATTAATAACCGAACTACTACTGAAGTATCCGTTACTAATTGTATTTCACTTACTGTACCTACATTTATTCCGGAAAAAAGGACATTATTTCCTATTTCTAATCCGCTAACGTTTTTGAAATTTGAATTTAAATTAAATGTAGAGCCAAACATGTTTTTTTGCTTTCCAACAAAATAGATTGTGGACGTAAAAGCCACTAATCCTATTATAACAAACATTCCTAATTTCCAAGTGCTCCCTGATTTGCTGCTCATAACTAACTTCTTAAATTAAATAATTATATAAAAAAGGATCGAACCCATTTGTCTTCACTCTCTTCTAATTCTTGATAACTGCCCTCTGCATGGATTACTCCGTCTTTCAGAATCATAATGCGGTCAGCAGTAAGTTTTGCACAGGCCATATCATGTGTAATAATAATTGACGATGTCTTATTCTTTTTCTTAATGTCTAAAATTAACTCACTTATTTCCCTTGATGTAATTGTATCAAGACCGGTAGTAGGTTCATCATAAAGAATAATCTCAGGTTTTAATATTAAGGTGCGGGCAAGAGCAATTCTTTTTTGCATTCCGCCTGATAATTCTGAGGGCATTTTATTTATGGCTTCAGCCAAACCTACACTTTCTAATACCGTGTTAATCTCTTTTTCGATTTCTTTGGTTGTTAAACTAGAGGCATGACGTTTTAAGGTAAATGCAAGGTTTTGTTTAACAGTCATAGAGTCGTATAAAGCAGAGTTTTGAAATAAGAAACCAATTCTAATTCGAACTTCATTAAGCTTATGAGTGGCTAAGTTCAATACATTTTGACCAAAGACCTTGATTTCTCCTTGGTCAGGTTGAACTAGACCTACAATACATTTTATAGTTATTGATTTACCAGAGCCAGACCTACCTAGTATTACTAGATCCTCTCCTTTATTTAGGGATAGATCTACTCCTTTTAGAACATGATTGTTTGCACCAAAGGTTTTAAAAAGTCCTTTAATTTCTATGACGGGTCCTTTTTCTTCCATTGTTACTTGAGGAAGTGTAGTTGTTGATTCTTGCTCCATTTTAAAAAAGTAAATCAGTTAATTGAACGGCTAACATATCGATAATGAAAATAGTTAGGGATGCTGTTACTACAGCTGAATTTGCTGCTTGACCTACACTTGCGGTTCCATTTTCAGCATTGAATCCTTTATAACATCCAATCATTCCAATGAAGAAACCAAAGAAGAATGTTTTAATTGTAGCTGGAATTATATCCACGAATGCTAATGAATCAAAAACCTTTGATATATAACGAAAAAAACTAACATCTCCATGCATATTTATACCAATGTACCCACCAAGCATACCAATCCCGTCAGCAAATATTACCAGAAGAGGAACCATAAGCATTGTCGCTAAAATTCGAGTAACTACTAGGTATTTGAACGGATTAATTGCTGCTACTTCCATGGCGTCTATTTGTTCTGTTACTTTCATGGAGCCCAGCTCAGCACCTATTCCTGATGAAATTTTTCCAGCACATATTAAAGCTGTAATAACGGGGGCAATTTCTCTAATAAGTGAAAGTGCTACCATACCTGGCAACCAAGACTCAGCTCCAAATTTAGCTAGGGTAGGGCGTGATTGAAGAGTTAGTACTAATCCCATTATAAAACCTGTTATAGCTACTAAGGGAATTGATTTATACCCTATAATATAACATTGTTTCATGAATTCTTTGAATTCGTACGGAGGAGAAAAAACCTCTTTAAAAAACTTCGTTGCAAATAATGTTACATTACCTACATCAGTAAATATATTTTTTAGATAAACGGTCAAAGCTTCATTTGTTATATAGATTAATAATTAGTAGTTGCTGTAGTTTTGTTTAATAATTGAAGGTTTTAACTTGAGAGTAATTTTTGTTATAATTTAAATAGCTCTTTTATAAGACTTCATTTTAGCATAATCAACATTTATTAATAAATATTGTTCGTTTAGCATTATTTGCTGCTTAGTCGAAAGAGATTCAAAATTGTTGTAAATCGCTTCATAGTAAGACTGTATTACAATAGTTTCATTTCTTTCACTGGAATATATGACGTCATCGAGATCCTTATAAACAAATATGTTTTTAAGATTAAACCAGATAGAGTAGAAATATCTTTTATTGGTTTGATTTTCTACTGGATTTCCTCCTAACTTTATAATTTCTTTTTTAAGTTCAGTTTTAATTTTTTCACTTGTTACTTGAAAATTGCTAAATACTTTTTTTAAATGTGATTCTTCAGTATCTTTTGCAGCCTCTTTATATCTTTGGATTCGGGCATTATTAATTGAAATAAATGAATTTAATACTATAATCGATTTTTCTGTATCCATAATATTCTAATTTTAAAATTAAAGTAGTATCGCAGTTCTCATAGTGTAAATGTATTTAGTCTGTCAAAAATTACTGTTGTATAATTTTTGCATAAATTTATATTTTTCACACTTTTTCAATAGTGAGTGAAAGGAAACAACAGCACCGTTTTAAAATCTATTTTACAGTACTAATTCTAATTTTTTATTTGAAAGCAAACTCCGTTTATCATTTGCTGTATTAATTTTCTGCAAAATATTTATTGATAAAAGCATGCTGTTGATTTACGCTCATTTTTTCAGTTTCTTTTATCTCCACTTTCATTTTCATAAATCGATGGTCTTCACTTAAAACATCAAATAATTCGACTTTTGCATCCGCCGGCCCAAAAAGAACAATTTGTTTGTAGTTTTTAATTGCTTCTCCTATTTTGTTATAATAGGCATATAAAAGATGTTGATCCGTATTTATTGATAAATCGGTTTTTTGTGATAGAATAAGTTCGTTTTTGCCTTCAATAAATTGAGATTCAATTGTTTTAATTTCAAAGGGATTGTTAGTGAACTCCATTAAATATGCAATAGAATGATCCATCCATACTCCTAATTTTTTTACTCTTTTCATGGTATTTAATTGTTTAAGGAAAATCTAAAAAATTTTTATAGAAACCTTTTGTTTGTAATACGTTAAAATTCAGTATTTTAATGTAAAATCATGTTACGCAACTATTGAGAAAGCTTACATATTGAACTTACAGGAAATTAAAGTTATGACGAAGTTAAATTTGGCAGAGTATTAGTTAATTAGTGCTAATTGAATGATGATTTGCTATCAAAAGGAGATGATATAAAGAAGGAGATAAGAAAGAGGCAATTAATTTTTTTTGCTGTTGACTGATTCTTTTTTTGCAATTGCGGTAGGAGGAACGGTGCCAGAGTAAAATTTGGCATAGGCCGCAGTAAATTCAGCACCAAAAAACAGAATCATCGATGAGTAAGAAACCCATAATAGAATTAAAATGACTGAACCTGCAACTCCGTAAACTGATTCGGGATTTGCTGTACTGAAATAAAAGGCGAGTATCGTTTTACCAACGGTAAATAGAATTCCGGTCACTATAGCACCCAGCCAAACATGTTTCCATTTTATTTTGGCATCGGGTAAAATTTTAAACATTAGTGCAAAAAGCACCGATATTACCGCAAAAGAAAATAAAAAGTTTAATACGTTGAAAATGATAACAGTGGAATCATTCGAGTATATTTTGATCCAATCTGCCATACTGGATAGTGCCGTACTGACAACCAATGAAACCAGAAGTAAAAAAGCGATTGCTAATATTAATCCAAATGAAAATAATCTAGCTTTTAGAATAGTAAAAATTCCTTTCGAGGGTAGTACTTCTACTTTCCAAATTAAATTTAGCGATTTCTGTAACTCCACAAATACACCTGTTGCTCCAACAAGTAAAATAATAACTCCTATTATCGATCCCCATACTGTAGATTTTGATTCAGTAGACTTAATAAGAATTTGACTAATCTGGATCGATGTTTGTGATCCCATTGTACTAGAGATTTGTTCTAAGATATTTCGATTTACAACTTCGTTTCCAAAGAAATAACCAGCAATCGAAATAACTAAAACTAAAAGTCCTGGTATGCTAAAAATGGCATAGTATGCAATAACAGCACTTTGTCTAAATGGATCTTTGTCATTCCACGAAGTGAAAGTCGTCGATATTAGTTTGGTTGTATCCTTAGTTTTAAATTGTGTTTTTTGCATTTTTATAAAAATTATTATAAGGAATAAAGGTCAGTTTTTCAATGACTTGAATTGTTATATAACTTTTTAAATAAATTGTAATATTCACATTTTTAGTACACAGTATTTTTTTATTCAAAAACAAAAAAATTTAGTCCAAAAAAAGGGTTGCATTTTACTGCAACCCTTTAACCAAACCAAACCAAAAAAAAGTTACTGAAATTCTGCTGCTTTTGTAATCTTCTTTAGAAGAGCAACAACCATTTTAATCTTATGTCTACTAATTTGTACTTTTTTAAAGTACTAAAAATTTCTTGTACCAATAATTATTTCTTTATCAGGGTACTGCACTGCTGGATCTTTCTCAGCAGTTATGAAAATTTTTGTGGGTTTCATTGGAGTAACTGTTTCAAAATTGGCTTTCAGTTTTGAAGATAAAAATTTTGAATCACTTTTTATCTGGCCAATATTTTTAACCATTGAATCATCTGTTTCCATCCATACTACATAGGCTTGTTTAGATGACTCTAGTCTCTTTACCTCTGCAAGGTTCTCCAGTTTAATGTTGATTACGTAGTTCTTATTATTATCTTTTGTTATTTTCACTTCACCGCGTGCGGCAGGAACAATAGTTGAAGTTTGGAAGGCAATATTTTTAGAGCAAGAACTAAAGGTTGCTGTTAGCATGATTGCAAACACACCCAAAATTAAACTCTTTGTAAATCGATTAAAAGTATTTTTTTTCATTGTAAAAAGGATTATCTGTTATATAAAGTTTTATAAAAAAGAACGAACCTTCACTCCCAATTAAAACGAATTTCACAAGATTTTCGTTTTGAATAAATAGGAGTGAAGATTTGTTTTCTAGCTTAAATACCTTCTTAATATCCAGGCTATTGTTTCGTGTTCTTGTAACAATCCCGTTAGGAAATCAGCAGTACCAATATCTTCATTTTCATCTTCAGATACTTCGATTCCTTTACGTAGTGCAACAATTACTGTTTCATGATCATTTAATAATTCAGTCAACATTTCTTTTTTAGCGGGGTACTTATTTGGGGATTCCTTTAGATTGGTAAGTTTAGAAAACTCTTCCATTGTCCCTATTGTTTTTCCTCCAAGTTTGTTGATGCGTTCTGCAATTTCATCTACACTTTCTTCTAATTGTTTGTATTGGTCTTCAAACAATTTATGTATTTCCATGAAACTTTCTCCAGAAACGTTCCAGTGAAATTTTCTCGTCTTAATATACAAAGTCATTGCATCTGCTAAAACGGATGATAGTAGTGTAACGCTATTTGCTAAATTTTTTTCTGTAATTCCAATTTGTGGTTTCATAATGTTAAATTTTTATATTTTAAGTATGAATAGTGAACTAAATCAGTAGCCATTTTTAAATTTTAATTACTATCACCTAGTAATAAAATTTGTGAGCTGATTTAGAATTTAAATTAATTATTTTTTATCTTTTACGACAAGGACAACACCTCCCATGATTAGTACTACACCAACGATTGGCGACCATTGTACTGGATGGTTTTCTTGTTTGTTTATTTCTATCGGGCCTATATCTACAACTTTTTCTGTGGTAACATAATTAAATCCAGTATAAAATACCATTATGGCTCCAATAACTATTAATAAGATTCCTATATTTTTTGCATTCATGGATTTTAAGTTTTTAAAGTTAATATTTGATAATTGGCATTTTTTAAAATACCAACAGATACATTTGTATGTATTAAAAAATCAAATATCAAATTGTATTTAATTTTAAATTGCACAGCACCTGATTATGAATAACGGAATCGCAACTGATTCATTTTGACAATAAACAATGCTTTGCCAACTAGTGTTATGATCTAAGATTCATCTTTTGTTGTTCTAACTAAACTTATTCCAGATGTAAAGAATATTAGTCCTAATATTCCGTAGATTATCAAAGCTTTAATATCTTGATTACCGCCTGAAGTATTCATAAACAATACGGCAGCATAGATTAACGCTCCGATACCAAGAGCTGTAAGTAATGCCCCAAAGATTCTTTTAAGATTCATAATTTTATTTTTTAGATTTATAAATTTGATTATTTTGTTTTTTGACGATAAAAATTGATTTATGAACTGAAAAGCCCAAAAGCATTAAGTATCCATATGATAGTCACAATTACAATTAATGAATTGAATATATTTTTTATTGTGGTATCCATAGGAACATAAGTATTGATCAGCCAAAGAACAGCTCCAATAACAATTAAAACTAACAATATGCTAATTAATGACATGATGATAACTTGTAATTATATTATAATCAAAGGTAACCCACTTATAGGCAGTATATTTTATACAATTTGAAGGAAAAGTTTCATCATTCACAGATTTTGTTGGATAAAATTAGAAGTTTTAAAAAAAAGCACGATTTGCCATTAGACATACGGTGCTTTTTTTAGTAATCTTAAATTTTTATTGTGGTTGTGTAACGGTATTCATTTGAAGTGTTACTGCAGTTTGTGCCATCATTCTTCCGTTAATGGAAGCTCCAGTTTTTAAATTGATACCAGTTTGGCTTAATATATTTCCTTCAAAATGGCTTGTTGTTCCTAGTGTCACTAAACCAGCAGTTTGCCAAAAAATATTTTTAGCTTGTGCACCTCCAGCTAAAGTAATTCTCACTGCCGCACTCATACTAAGGTTTCCGGCAACCTGGAATATCCATACATCAGTTGGGCTACCAGAAATTGTAATGTCTTTTGGAATCAAAAGATCACTTGTCCAAGTATAAAGTCCTGGAGTAAGCGTTTTTCCTCCAATACTTCCGGCTCCTAAATTTAGAAAATCAGGATTAGAACGTCGCGCTGCATCCGTATAGGCAGTTTGCATGTCACCCACGGCAGTTGTTAGGCGCGTGGCATTTGTCACTCTACATGGGAGTGGACCTGCGGCATCTACGGTGTATATTGTACCAGTCACTTCATAGCATTTTAATAGAATGGCAGCGCCTGTAATAGGACTTGCTCCCACATCTCCTGTAACGTCAGATTTATAAACATCAGTAATTCCTGTTTTAGAAAGAATTACGAAATTCTCAGCAAAGCCAAGATTTACACCTTTTAATTCTGAAATTGTTGACTCTGCAGCAAGGGATTGTTTGGCAGATGTCAAAGTAGTGGTTTCATAGGAAGAATTTGCTACCACAGGTTCTGCAGAATCCGTATCTGCACTGCAGCTTGATAGCACTCCAACCAATAGCATCTCTACAATTGGCATTACTTATAATAATTTCATGAATTTGGGTTTAAAATGTGAATTAATTATCACTAGCCAAATGTGATGATATTATTATCAAAGAAGTTATGTAAGCATGTTTAAACATTATACAATTCGCATAATTTGAGAAAATGTGCTTTTTTAGGTTAAGGTATAAAATAGCTAAGCCTGTCATTTGACAGGCTTAGCTATTTTATAATGTGTACTTTTAAGTTGTCGGATCTATAAATAACATCATTACATTCTAGCCATATACCAACTTAGTTCTTTTTCAATTCTTTCAAAATGAAAATAAGCAGTAATGTTTTTTTGAAGTCGTAAGAAAGAAGTTTCGCTTTTTACCACATAATCAAAAGCTTTGTGGTGCATACAACTAATGGCTACATCAATTTTATCTTGAGATGATAGCATTACCACTGGAATATCGGGATTAAACTCTTTAATTTTGTCTAAGGTTTCAATTCCGTTCATTGCAGTTTTATCAATTCCATCCAAATGATAATCAAGGATTATTACATCTGGTTTTTTGTCTAAATTTGCTAGACAAAGTTCCCCAGTTGCATACGTTTCCACAATAAAATCGGTATGTTGAATAAATTCGATTTCTAGTGACTTTAGAAAAACGGCATCGTCATCTACTAAAAATAGTTTTATTTTTTCTTCGTTTTTCATCAGTTTTTGTTTTTTATATTATTAAATTCTATTTCTAATTCTTCACAAGCTTGATTACAAACCGTTGAAAGTTGCAAAACCAAGTCATTTATTTCTTCTTTTTGATCTCCTAAATTACCTGTGTAATTCTGTATTTTTTTAGCCATGTCTTCAAATTCTGAGTTAATACCCATTATGGAAAAGGAAGGAATCATTTTGTGGGCTGAGGCCCGAAGTAATTCCCAATCATTGCTTAACAAGCTTTCTTCCAGTACAGTGACCAATGGAAGTGTTTGTTTGATATATGCATCAATCATCTCCATCATCAATTTAGGATTAGATTTAGTGCGAGTCTCTAGATAGCTTAAATCAATATGTTTTTGAGTTTTGTGCACTATGATTTTTTTAATTTCTTTTTCTTTTTTAATAGATGACTTCCTAACAATACTTACAATTTTGCTATATAATAATCGTTCGTCAACAGGTTTTGCAATGTAATCATTCATTCCTACAGCCTTACATTTAGCTAGGTCTACCGTAGTAACATCAGCTGTTAAGGCAATAATAGGAATATCAGAATTCATTGTTTTTCTGATGTATTCTGTCGCCTCAAATCCATTCATTTCAGGCATTTGAAGATCCATTAAAATTATATCATAAGAATTATTTTGAAGTTTATCAACCGCTATTTTTCCGTTTTCGGCAATATCACGTTCGAATCCAAAATCATCCAAAAGTGTTTTCATTAATAATTGATTCAACGCAATGTCCTCAACTACTAAAACTTTAATGTTTTTTTTCTGCTTGTCTACTTCAAGTATTTCGGTTTCGATTTCTGCATCAGCCGTTGTCTTTTGGAAATTCAATCTAAAACTAAAAGTAGTTCCTTCACCAACTTTACTAATCACATTAATACTACCTCCTTGAGGTTCCACTAATTGTTTAACAATTGCAAGCCCTAGTCCAGTTCCACCATAGATTCTAGACGTCCCGCTTGAAGCTTGTTGAAAGTTATCAAATATAGATGCTATTTTTTCTTCTGGAATTCCAATACCGGTATCGGTGACTGCAAACTCAATCGTAACATTTTCTAAATCTTCGTCAATTAAACGTACGTTAACCGTAATTTTTCCTGTGGATGTAAACTTGACGGCATTACTAACTAGATTTAAAATAATTTGATGTAATCGAATCGGGTCTCCCACTATGACTGCCGGTATGTTAGGGTCGTATTCTTTAACTAATTTTAGATTTTTCTCTTGAATTTTTGTTTCGAATAAATGAAGCATTGATGAAATGGACGACTTCACTTTAAAAGGTATTTTTTCAAAGGACATCTTCCCAGCATCTACTTTTGCTAAATCCAGAATGTCATTTATAAGTACAATAAGCGCATCACCACTCATTTTAATAGCATCGAGGTATTCTTTTTGTTTGGCAGTCAAATCAGTTTTCAGTACAACCTTTGTGAAGCCTATAATGGCATTCATCGGCGTACGTATTTCGTGACTCATATTGGATAAAAATTGCTGTTTTGCTTTTACGGCATTTTCAGCAATTAAAGCTGCATTTTCAGCATTTCGTTTTTCTTCTTCAGCAATTCCTGTGGCAAGTTCAGCAAAGACTTTAGCCTCTATCAGTTCCGTTTCAATCCTTTTTTGGTCTGTGATATCTCTTGCAACAACAACAGCACCAAGTACATTCCCTTGATCATCTTTATAAACTGATCCATTGAATAAGACGTCTGTCAGTTTACCGTTTTTATGACGAAGTGTAAGCGGAGAGTCAGCAACAGATCCTTTTGCAAATACTTCCTGATATACTTCTCTCGCCATTTGCGGCTCTGTGAAATAATCAAAGAAATCAGAACCGGTAAGAAGCTCTCGCTCCATACCTGTAATTTTGATAGTTGCTTCGTTCATATCGGTGATTTTTCCTTCGATACTAATAGTAACCAAGGGATCAAGACTTGCCTCAATAAGGCTTAACGAATAATTAGAGCTTAATTTTTGGGCTGTCACATCTCTTGCGGCAGCAAATACGCCTAGTACTTCTCCTTTATCATCTTTATAGACGGACGCATTGTACAATACATCTGTTAATTTCCCATTTAAATGTTTTATCGTCAAAGCGTAATCAGAAACAAAACTTTGTTCAAAAACTTGAATATAAGCTTGTCTCGCTTTTTCAGGCTCTGTAAAGTAAAGCGAAAAATCTGTTCCTATTAAATTTTCACGTTGAATACCGGTGACCGCTATTAATGCATGATTTACATCGGTGATCTGACCTTCGGCATTAATAGTAACTAGAGGGTCAAGACTTGCTTCGAGTATACTTCGAGTATACAAAGCTGCTTGCTTTTGTTTTGTTACATCACGGGCAACTATTACAACTCCTAATACGTTTCCTACATCATTTTTATAAACAGATCCATTAAATAACACATCGGTTAATTTTCCGTTTTTGTGACAAAGGGTAAGAGGAGAGTCAATTACAAAACCTTTTGAAAATACTTCCTCATATACTTCACGTGCCATGTCAGGATGTGTGAAATAATTAAAGAAATCAGATCCTATCAACTCTTCGCGTTTAATACCAGTGATTTTAACTGTTGCTTCATTCATATCGGTAATCTTACCATCAATATTGATCGTGATTAGCGGGTCTAGACTTGCCTCGATAAGACTAAGGGAATAATTAGAAAGTAATTTTTGTGAGGCAGTAAATAGTTCTAATTCGTCATTTCTGACTTTTAAACTTTTAACAATAATAAAGACAAGTGTAAAAATAACAAAAATCAAAATCAAGAGTAAGAAGAATAGTATTTCCGAATATTGAATACTATTTTCATTTTCTGTTTTTCTTAATTTAAGAGCATTGTATTCTTCAACATTAATTTTAGAAATGATATTCTTAATTACATCAGTAATAACTTTACCATCCTTTAGAATAGCAACCTTTTCATTTTCATCCAATAACTCATATGGTCTGTCATCTATAATTTTTTGTAATAAGACCAATTTTTTGGAGGTCATGATTTTTAAAGAATCTACCTGAATGTTTTGGTGTGTGTTGTCGCGGGTTAGCTCTGACAAAACCGAAAGATTTTTGTTCATTGCTTTTACAGCATTATTGAACGTATCTAAGTAAATGTCGTTTTCAGAGATAATATAGCCTCTTACTCCAGTCTCGATATCAAGAATGTCTAAAAGAACATTATCGTTTTTGCGTAATATCTCCTGAGCATGTTCTGCAGAATCGCTGCTTGACTTTACTTTTAGGTTATTGAAATAGAAAACACCTAAAACAGTAGTCAATATAATCGCTACTAGGATATAATAAAGTTGAAATCTTTTTTCTGAAATTAATTTCATGATGGTATTAAAACTTAATTGAGATTACTTTGATTTTTAATACCAACTTCCTCAAGAGGAGATCGTCTTTTATCTTTCAAATTTTTAAAGTGAGAAGGGGAGAGACCTGTTACTTTTTTAAATTGACTTGATAAATGCGCTACACTACTATATCCCATTTTCCAGGCAATTTCAGTGATATTGTGTTCACCATATATAATCAGTTCCTTCACCCGTTCTGTTTTATGAGAAATGATAAAATGCTCAATCGTGGTTCCTTGCACTTCAGAGAATAGGTTGGATAAATAAGTATAATCGTGATTCAGCTTTTCACTTAAATAAATAGAGAAATTTACTTTAATAACTTCATCTGAATGGTGAACCATTTGGATAATTACATTTTTAATTTTTTCGATCAGCATAGATTTTTTATCATCCATTAGCTCAAATCCAGCACTAAGTAACCCTGCTTTAAGAAGTTCTCTCTGCGCCATAGAAATGTTTTCCATGACATCTACTTCCCCCAAATCAACAAGAATAAAATGCAATCCAAGTTTTTTTAATTCCTCTTTAACTGCTAGTTTACAGCGATTGCTGACCATGTATTTGATATATAGCTTAAATTATTTATTTTTTAACTGATTGTGTAAAATTTGCATTTTTTTCGCAGAAAAGAATTACATAATTTATAGATTAGTTGTATAATTTACAGATTATTTCGACTTTTTTGCAGCAAAAATAGGTAATAATTAGAGATAGTGGCTAGCTATTTTTAAATTAAGATTTCCGTATCTATTTCTGGTGTTAATGCGCTTTTTTCGATTAGCTAGCGTTAGGTGTTAAAATTTAAAGATTTAAAACAGCAAAATACAAAAGCCGTTAGCAGTATTAAATTAATACAGCTAACGGCTTTTTTCATTCTTTTGTACTTTATAATTTAAGCTTTAACAATCATTTTTCCAGTGTTAGAACCTTCAAATAAACCGAGTAATGCAGTTGGTAATTGATCAAACCCATCTACAACTGTCTGTGTGAATTTTAATTTTCCTTCTTGAACCCAACTTGATAATTGCTTCATTCCTTCAGGAAATCTATCTTGGTAATTACTTACTATAAACCCTTGCATTAAAACACTTCTTGTTAGTAACATAGGTTGTAGTCTAGGGCCCATGGGTGTTTCTTCGCTATTGTATAAGGATATCTGTCCGCATAATGCAATACGGGCATGAAAATTAATGGCACTAATTACAGCATCAGAAATCTCTCCACCTACATTATCAAAATAGACATCGACACCTTTTGGGCAGGCCTCTTTTACTGATTTGTAAATATCTTTGGTAGTCTTATAATTAATTACTTGGTCAAAGCCAAAGTCTTCAATTAATGTTTTTGCTTTTTCATCTGTACCTGCAATCCCTACCACGTGGCAGCCTTGTAATTTAGCAATTTGTCCTACAACCATTCCTACGGCTCCGGCTGCACCGGACACAACAACAGTTTCACCTGCTTTTGGTTTACATATATCCATTAGTCCAAAATAAGCCGTTAAACCAGTCATACCTAAAATACTTAAGTAGTAACTCAGCTCGGGTACATTGGTATCTACTTTTTGTAGGACATCATCTTTTGATACAAACGTTTCTTTCCACGGAAATCTTCCTACTACGGTATCACCAACTTTAAAATTATCTGATTTACTTTCTACAATCGTAGCAACAACACCGCCGTCGAGAGGTTCGTTAATCTTAAAGGGTTCCACATAAGATTTGGCATCATTCATTCGGCCACGCATATAGGGGTCGACCGAGTAATACAGTCCTTTTAACAGCACTTCCCCTGGCTGTAACTGATCTAATGTGGTATTTTCAAGTTTGAAATTCTTTAGCGTGGGTGCGCCAGAAGGTCGTGATTGTAATATAATTTGCTTTGTAGTCATAATTCTTTTATTTTAATTGTTAAACAGATATTAAAAGCACTTATTTTTAAAACAAAATAATCATTTCCCTATTTTAAAAATAAGTGCTTCTTTATACATCTATATAGTTTTAGCTTACTCTAATTAGTTTTTTGTTTACAAACTCATGAATTCCTTGTTCAGATAATTCACGTCCGTAACCTGAACCTTTAGTTCCTCCAAAGGGCAAGTCTGGTTGTGTTCCTGTGGGTTGATTAATGAAAACCATTCCGCTATCAATTTGATCAGCTAATCGTATGGCTCGTTTTATGTCTTTTGTAAAGATAGATCCCCCTAAGCCAAAAGGCGAGTCATTTGCAAGGTCTATAGCTTCTTGTTCATTTTCGACTTTGTAAAAAGAGGCTACGGGAGCAAATAATTCTTCCTGAAAAGTAGGTACTCCACGTTTTAGATTAGTTAAAATGGTAGGTTGCATAAAAGCACCGGTTTCAAAGGCCCTTTTACCGCCTACTAGAACTTTGGCACCTGCTTTTTCAAATCGTTTCACCTGATCTAATATATTGACTAAAGCTTCTTCGCTACTTAGCGGTCCAACCTCTGTATTTGGATCCATAGGATCGCCTACTTTAAGTGAGGCAACTTTTTTGGCAAACTTTTCTAAAAACTCGTCAGCTATAGCTGCTACGGCAATAAATCTTTTTGAAGCTACACAACTCTGTCCGGTATTGCTAAATCTTCCTGCAATAGCCATTTCAACAACGGTATCTATATCAGCATCTTCAAGAATTATAAACGGATCGCTACCACCTAATTCAAGGACTGATTTTTTTAAATGTTTACCTGCAGCTTCTGCAATACTAGAACCTGCACCTTCACTACCCGTTAGCGATACTCCTTTGATTCTTTCATCGCTAACTAAAGCTGTACTTCGTTTACCTGAAATCAATAAATTAGTGTATAATCCTTCTGGCGCTTTTGCTTCTTTAAATAATTCTTCAATTGCAATACCGCATTGAGGCACTATTGATGCATGTTTTAATAAAATGGTATTCCCTACCATGATATTTGGCGCAGCAAATCGTATGATCTGATAAAAGGGAAAGTTCCAAGGCATAACACCAAAGAGAACACCTATAGGGCTACTGCGAACAAACGCTTCGCCAGATTCAGGGTTTAATTTTTTATCGGCAAGAAATGCAGCACCATTATTAGCGTAGTAATCCAATATGTCTGCACTTAGATCAACTTCCCATTCCGCTTGTGCTTTTATTTTCCCCATTTCAAGGGTGATTAAGTCGGCTAAATCGCTTTTTCCTTTACGCATCAGATCGGCTACTTTATGCAACACTTTTGCTCGTTCGTCATAAGAAGTTTTCTTCCATTCTTGAAAAAAGTCATTAGACTTTTCGATTGCGGCTTCAACTTGTTCGTCAGTCATTTCATCGAATGATTTTACTACTTTGTTTGTGGTGGGGTTTGTTGTTTGAATAGACATAAATTTATTTTTAATTAATTTTAAATAGATTTAATCTTGCTTTTTAGGGTGTTAAAATGAGTGGAAATAGATACTGTGATTTCAGATATTTAGAACTACAGTATCTATTTCGACATTTTTTAAACAACTTTTATGCAGATTAAAGTCTGTTTTATAAAATTAATAAGAAACCCAATCGATTTGTCGCAACTAAATGTTAAAAGAATAAGACAGTACTACTAATTAATTCATAAATTTTAACACGTAAGTATTTATTGTATGTATTTTAAGGCAGTAATGAGTTTATGGTTCTATTTATCAGTTAATTGGTTCTTATCTTATATTCAGTTATTATGTTAAAACGATAAAAACAGGGAAGGACAATTAAACTTAGTAAGAGGATTATTTGTTTCATTATAATTGCTTTTCTATGAAATTTTAGAATTAATAGTATTGCCACGATATTTTTTTTCCAATGATTTATTTGTAACCGATAAATCCAGTGGTATGTATTTATTCTCAGAGATGCTTTCTAGAATTACAGCAACATTTGAAGTATTATGTAATTTCATTTCTAAAATGATAATGTACCGTGTCTTAATTAAAATACTAAAATAAAAAAATTAAAGCCAACATAAAATATTTATGTTGGCTTCAAAAAGTAAAATTTGTTTTTTATTGAGATTAAATTTCGATATAAATTACTTTCAGACTATATCGAGCAACTTAAAAGTTGACTAAGTACTTTCTGATTATTTAACGGCTATTAAATCTACTAATTCAATTACAGGATCTTTAGAAAGTAATGTTCCTGCGTTTGCCATTAAAGCTTCTGCGATTTTACCTGCAAGATGTGCTTTTCTACCTTCTTCAGTTTCAAAAGTATCAAAAATCCCAAAGGTTGATGGCCCTATTTGTAATCCGTACCAATTTACAGTGTCTGGCTCGTCCAGTACTAATGGTAAAGCACTTTTTAAAAATGCAGCAACTTCGTCTTCTTTTCCTACTTTAGCTTCTAATCGTGCTAATAAAGCATATTTTTCCATGATGATAAATTTTATTTAAGTAATAAAAGTAGTGCTATTAGTTTTTATGTTTGTATAGTTTAACTATTGTTCAACCTAAAATTTAACAGTATAGTACTTTTAGCAGAATCAGAAATCATAACAATAAAGGGAAACGCTGGAAGGCTGGCTCTTATAAACGCCTCACCAGATTTAGGGTTTACGTTTTTATCGGCAAGAAAGACCTCAGCTTTATCGACTTAGTAATCTAATATATAATAACGTAGGTTGCCTTCCTATTCCGCTTAGGCTAAAAATTTCCCGATTTCAAGGTTGATTAGCTCGATAAACTAACTTTTTCTTTTTGCGTAAAATATCGGCTACTTTATGCAATACTTTTGCTCGATCATCATAAGAAGTTTTGTTCTATCCCTTAAAAAAGCCATTAGACTTTTCGATTGTGGCTTGAACTTGTTCGTCAGTCATTTCATCGAAGGGTTTTAATATTTTGTTCGTAGTAGGGTTTGTTATTTGAATAGACATTAATTCTGGTGGTGTTAAAATAAGTAGAAACAGATACTGTGATTTGAGATAATTAATAAATGTGTTGATACGGTATGTCATTTTCTTAGGTATGTGCTAACCTTTGATACTATGTTAAAACGACAGGGATAGGGAAGGAGTGTCGACCGTATTACTAGCTTTGAACTGAAAACAAAAAATCCAAATAGAAAATGAAATTAAGTCATTTTCTATTTGGATTACTGTTGAAAAGCAAATCATATAAAGTTATTCTGTATCGGTATCTGTATTTCTGAATAATTTTCTTTCGAAAGTATCAGACCAATCCATTGACTTTATTGCTGACACTTGACTTTGATCGTTCATGTAAACACGAAGTTCTTTATTGGCCACCGCCTTTGTATAGAGTGCTTTATAACGAAAAATAGTTGTTCTAGTTTCGTTGTCTTTATAGATTTGCATTAATTTAAGGTCTTTAAAATCACCATATCGCTGTCTAAATTTAGCACATGTTTTTGATAGCTTTTCCTCTGTAATATTGTCGATTACAGATCTTGTTGCTTCACTATTATTAAAAGGCTTAAACTTAGAAGTGTTACAAGTCATTAAAATTCGTTTGCCTAACTGATAGGCTTTAGTCTTTAGATTAGCGTCAACTTCGGTGGAGGTTAATCTTACGAATGTTACTACTTCTGGTATCGCCTCAGTTGTTGTATCCGGTTTTTTTGACTTACATCCAATAAGTACAATCAAACTGAACAGTAGGATAATTTTTTTCATTTTCAAGATGTTATTTTTAGTAATAAGTTAGGGTCAGGGCAGTTGTTTAGATAAAAATCCAAATCACTTTTTGTGCAAACACCAGGGTAATCACCAGAATTAGCCCCTATGTTATCTATAATCTGAAAATGTAAATGCGGTGAGTAATCGCCGTTTACCGCTGCATCTCCCAAAAGGCCTATTTGTTGTCCTTTTTTATAAACAGTGCCAATTGCAAGGTTATCGAGACTATCTAACGACAAATGTCCGTATAAAGTATAAAATGTTTGATTTTCGATATGGTGTTCTAAAATGATAGTTGGGCCATAATCACCAAAACCAGCATTGAAATTGAAACTATGAATTTTACCCTCAAGCGCTGCTAAGATAGGAGTTCCCGCTTTTATCCATAGATCTAAACCAATGTGCATATTTCTTTCCTCTGTTTCAGTATCTTTAAAAATAGTACTTCGCTTATAAAGATTCCTTTCTTCATTATACCCTCCATACGCCACTTTTGAATTGTTTGAAGTCAGGTAATTTTCTATATATTTTTCAAAATCAGCTGAATCAGCCATCGATTGCTCACGTAGATCGTAATTTAAAACAGATAAATCCAAAGCGACATATTGATTTAAAGTAATAGAATCAGCGATTACTTTGACGTTTTGGGCATTTCTTAAAACGGTTTCTAAACTTGTCATTTTTTGCTATTTTGTGTTTCTAATTTCAATAATATAAAAAAAGCCAACTGAACTAATTCAGATTGGCTTTATTATTTTTAATTTTAAAAAACGAGATTATTTTTTAACTTCAACTTTTGCAGTACCTCCAGAAACGTTTACGTTGGTTTTGTTTTCTCCGTTTTTAGTACTTACATCAACACCGTCCGTACCTACACTTATAGAAGTTCCATCTTGTTTTTCTTCTACTACAGGAGCTTCTGTAGTAACTTCAATGGTTTGATTAGTTGTGGTTGCTGGAGCTGCTTCAGGAGTTTCTTCTTTTTCTTTACAAGAAACGATTGCCATAACAGACAATACGCCTATGAACATTGATATTTTTTTCATTTTTTTATATTTTAGTTTGTAACTAATTAGTCGACAAGATACTGTTTTTATTATTACTGAAACAGTTCCAATTACTATTCAGTTAAATATTTATAGTACTTTATTTTTTTAATATAAGTTTGGATACTTTGCAGGGTTTACCTCATTCATCATCGCATATACTTTTTCGTAAATATCTTCCGCAGAAGGTTTAGAGAAATAGTCACCATCAGTTCCATATGAAGGTCTGTGTGCTTTTGAAGTTAAGGTTTGTGGCTTGCTGTCTAAATAGTTATAACCATCTTGTTGGTCAATAATTTGTTGTAAAATATAAGCAGATGCACCTCCTGGAACATCTTCATCAATTACTAACAAACGATTTGTTTTAGCAATACTTTTTACAAGATCATGGTTAATGTCAAATGGAAGCAACGATTGTAAATCTATAATTTCACAGTCAATACCTACTTCAAGTAGTTCTTGTGCGGCTTGTTCCACTAATCTTAATGTGGAACCATAAGAAACTAATGTAATGTCAGAACCTTCTTTCATCGTTTCAACCACACCAATAGGAGTCTTAAACTCACCATAATTAAGCGGTTTTTTCTCTTTTAAGCGGTATCCGTTTAAACATTCGATTACTAAAGCTGGTTCATCACATTCCAATAGTGAATTGTAAAAACCTGCTGCTTTTGTCATATCTCTTGGAACTAACACGTGAATTCCTCTAATGGCGTTGATAATCATTCCCATAGGTGAACCAGAATGCCAAATTCCTTCCAGACGATGACCTCTTGTACGGATGATTAGTGGCGCTTTTTGTTTCCCTACTGTTCTGTATTGTAGGGTGGCTAAATCATCACTCATGATTTGGATCGCGTACAATAGATAATCTAGATACTGAATTTCGGCAATAGGGCGCAGACCTCTTAAGGCCATTCCTATACCTTGTCCTATGATGGTAGCTTCTCGTATTCCAACATCGGAAACACGGAGCGCACCATATTTTTCTTGCATTCCTTCTAAGCCTTGATTAACGTCACCAATTGCTCCTGCATCTTCTCCAAAGATTAGTGCTTCTGGGTATTTTGTGAAAATAGCATCAAAATTATCACGTAAAATCATTCTGCCATCTGTATCTTCATTTGAATCTTCAGCATACTGTGGTAAAACTTCTTTTGCGGAAAATACATTTAAGGCAGAATCAGAATGCAAATGACTACTGAATTTTTTTTGATTTATCTTAGTATACGAAGTGATCCAGTTTGATAGCTCCTCTTGTCCGTTCTCATTAAGTACAAGACGCAAAGATTTACGTGCTGCAACAAGAATTTCTTTTCTTATCGGGTCTTTTACACTTTTTAAGCTGGAAGCATATTTTAGAATACCTTCTTTATTATTACTTGAATTTGCAATTTTTTGCAATAATAAAATCAACTCTTTTTGTTCTTCAACAATAGGCTCAATAAAAGAACTCCATGCGGCTTTTTTACCTGCAAGAACTTCTTTCTTAGCGTTTGCATCTATCTCGGCTAACTCTTCAGTAGAGGCAATATTAATTGCAATCATCCATAATTTCATCTGTCTGATGCAGTCAAAATCTCTTTCCCACGCTAGACGGTCTCCATCTTTGTATCTTTCATGTGATCCAGAGGTAGAATGTCCTTGAGGTTGCGTTAGCTCACTTACATGTATTAGTACGGGAACATGCTGTTCTCGCGAAATCGCTGATGCTTTCTCATAGGTAGCAATAAGATCAGTATAATCCCATCCTTTTACTCTCAGAATTTCATACCCTTTTTCAGTCTCGTTTCTTTGATATCCTTTTAAAATTTCTGAAATGTTCTCTTTAGTAGTCTGATGTTTTGCATGAACAGAAATACCATATTCATCATCCCAAACGCTTATTATCATAGGTACTTGTAAAACACCTGCAGCATTAATGGTTTCAAAAAACAATCCTTCAGAAGTACTTGCATTTCCAATGGTTCCCCAAGCTACTTCATTTCCTTCATTTGAGAAATTTGCTTTGTTGGGAATTCCTTTAACTTGTCTGTATATTTTTGATGCCTGTGCAAGTCCTAATAATCTAGGCATTTGTCCTGCTGTAGGAGAAATGTCAGCACTGGAGTTTTTTTGTTTTGTTAAGTCTTTCCATGAACCGTCGTCATTTAAACTGTGTGTAACAAAATGACCGCCCATTTGTCTACCGGCAGACATTGGCTCTTCTTCTAAATTTGTATTACCATATAGTCCGGCAAAGAATTGTTCAACAGTCATTTGACCTATGGCCATCATAAAAGTTTGGTCACGATAATATCCGGAACGAAAATCACCATTTTTGAAAAATTTAGCCATTGCTAATTGGGGCACTTCCTTTCCATCACCAAAAATTCCGAATTTTGCCTTTCCGGTCAACACCTCTCTACGTCCTAATAGACTACATTCCCTACTTATCATAGCGATTCTATAGTCGTTCAACACTTCGGTTTTAAAGTCTTCGAATGTCAATGTAGTATTGGTTTTTTCTTTTATCATAGTTGGAAAGTATCACTTTATGAGACAAATTTACTTAAAATCTATCGATTTTCATAATACAGTGAAAGAAATATAATTTAATTATTATCAATTAAATCACTATAAACATATGTATAATTTAGATATTCGGAATTTAATTGCTTTTTATTGTATAATAATATAATGAAAAAGTATTAAAACTTTCGATTAAAACCATTTTCGATTAAATAAATTGATTAAAATTTTAGGAGATAATGTAATTACAAAACGAATTTTCTCACTGTATTTGTCTTGGCCTATTTCCCAACCGTTAGAAGAATAGACGGGTAGGTACATTTCAAAGTAATCGGGAACAAGATTTAATCGGATGCCGTTATCATATACAAATCTCTCCCTTTGGTATCTGTTTTTTAATATTCCGGCATCACCATAGACTTCAATCCAATTCCACAACGTATAACTCGCATTCACAGTAGTCATCCATTGATTGGCGTATGGCGTATTGAGTTTTGATTTAAAACCACCCTCAGCTACAATTAATTGTTGGCTAAAAAAACCACTGCTTTCAGATCTCCCATAGTAGCCATAATCAAACAAATAATCGGTCGGTCGGTCTAGAGCAAAACTAAAGAAATCAGAATTGGTTTTGTTGTATAGAAAACTACCTGCATAAACTCGAAAATTGATCTGACGATTATTCTCAAATAGTTGTCTGTATTCCAGTTCTGCAGCAATTTTCCCAAACTTAGCCGCTAATTGTAGGTCAGTCGAAAAGCTAAAATGATGAGTTACCTCAGTTGTTGTATTGAAGTACTTGGCATTAAATACAGAATAATTTTCTGTAGAATTGTCAATTATAAGGTCACTCTTTTCTCTGCTCACCATCACTTGGCGTAATACGATTAGCTGTTTTTTGTTGTCTCTAATGTCATCTTCCCTGATTTTTAGCTGAACCATCGGATTGATTTTTAAATAAGCAGCATCTGGTGCATAATGGAAATAAGCACCGGAAAGTGAATAACGCACATTGTAAAGAGCGCTGTTTCTATAGTTTTGATTGACCACCATAAAACCCGAACCAGAAAAAGTTTTTGCATTCGTTGAATAGGCTGGATTTACGTCAAAGGTAAAAGGCTTGTCTAAAATCGTTTTGTTATGCAGGCGCATTCCAGGAGAGAGGCCATCATATAAATTGTAGGTGAGGGTAGGGACATATAAAACCTGATTGTAATACGGATCCTCAAGATCCTTCATAAACACAAATTTTACGGGACGGTTATTTGGAAAAAAAGACTTTAGGGATTTCCAGTTGTTTCTTAAATTGTATTCAGGAACTTCGTTCTTATAGTTCAAAACAATTTTATCGGCACCTTTTCTTTCAACAGTAAATACACTGTCGGATATTTGTGGGTCCAACCATTTTTTAAACACAATTTGGCCTTTATAAACTCCATAGACCGGCACAGGAACGATCACTCCTGTTTTATTTTTAAGGGTAAATGAAATACTGTCTTTGGATTTTTCTACGTTAGCAAATTTAAAATCAATGATTTCCCTAGAATCTATAATCGTTTTAAAGAACCAATTAATATTTTTATTCGAATTTTCTTTTAAAATGGCTTCAAAATCATTTCTGGTGACCTGTTTCTCTTTGTTTTCAGCAAAGAACTGGTGGATACTGTTACTTACCACGGCATTACCAAGATAGTTATCTAGATATCTAAAGCTTAATCCGGCGCGATATTTACTGGCGATTTGCTCGTTGAATTTTATCAGAGAATTTTTTGGATCTCCCAGCGGTTGATCCAGATTTTTTCTGGCCATCAACATGTAGAAATAGCTGTACTGCTCATTAAAATCTAAATTAGTCAAATTGTAACTTTTCAATAATAGAAAGGTAGAGGCGCTACCTAGCATTTTTGTGTCAGGGTAATTTTGTTCTATATATTTCATCATGACATAAACCTGAATCCCGTCATAGATCCAATTGTCTTTCCTATTGTCTAAATGCAAACTGTTTTTTAGATAAGCATTCAAGTAGGTTTTTAGAAATTTAATCTCATAGGTAAATTCATCCGAAAATGGCCTGATAAAAGAGGGCAGTTGATTTAGACCATAGAACGGATTGCGTTCATAATCCGTTTGTGAAACAACAATTTTATCAAAAGGGTACTGCCCTATTAAATCATCTACATAATTAACAATACAATCAATCGCATAGGCTTGTTGTTTTAAGCTGACTTTATCCTCTTTTAAATTAGTCACTACTTCAAGGCCTTCAGTTTTATAGCTATAAAAACTGGATTTTGGTTCAATAAAAAGACTGAAATTAGTTCTGTTTTTTCCTGATAGTTTATAGATGGTATAACTTTCCTTTTGAATTCCCTCAGTACTGTCTAGATCAGTGGTCACTTCTAAACCTTTGGCTACTTTTAATTCGATATCAATATCAGATACCGCAGTGGCAATATCATCTAAATTAGCATTGCTGTATTTAATAAAAGTGTGGTTTTCATAGCGGGCAGGAGCGAGGTACCACGTTTTTAGATTCATGCCACCTGTTGCATCATAACCAAATTTAGTAAATACATCACTAGGAATCTTTGTCGTATAAGTAAGGCGCAATTTTATTTTTTCGTGCGGGGCGAGTTTTTCTCTCAATTTGACACTAATAATATCTGGATTTTCAGCCGTTCTTTCCCAGGAAAGGAATAATTTATTGGCATCAATAATCGTTACATTTTTAGTACTGCCTCGTTCTTCTTCTCTAGCCAGATGGAAACCGCGATAGAATTCATCTGAAAATCGTCTGGCCAAAGGAGTATTTACATCAGAGTAGGCATTATTCCAATCATTCAAAACCAGCGAAGTCAGCGTATCATTTGACTCATTAAAAAAGGTCAATTCCTGCTCAATATTCATAGTCTTATCGGCAGCATTTACTTCAACAAACAGTTGAGAATGATGCTGGGCATATTGTTTTATTGAGGTCAATAAAACTAAGATACAAATCACTATTTTATAAAATGGTTTCAATGCTCAATTCAACTGGTTAGTAGTGCACAATATACATTTATTTGGACACAAAAGGAATTATTTTTTTTAAAGAAGGCATAAAAAAAAGCTGTTCGTAAAAACAGCTTTCTTTATTAAAAATTGGGTTGCAAATTGTACTTTTTGTAGAAAGTATCCAAGACATCAACCACTTCGTCTTCGGTGTCTACAATTTTTATCAGATTCAAATCGTCGGGGCCTACGGTCTGTTCTCTTTCGATTAACATTTTCTTTACCCATTCTATTAATCCGGACCAAAACTCAGTTCCTACCAGTATGATAGGGAATCTCGCGATCTTTTTTGTCTGTATCAAAGTCATCGCTTCAAACAGTTCATCCAAAGTCCCAAATCCACCAGGCATAACCACAAATCCTTGAGAATATTTCACAAACATTACTTTTCTAACAAAGAAATAATCAAAATTCAGGTTTTTATCGCCATCAATGTACGGATTGAAATGCTGCTCAAACGGCAATACAATGTTCAAACCTACTGAAGTTCCTCCGCCCAGATGCGCCCCTTTGTTACCCGCTTCCATTATCCCTGGACCGCCACCAGTAATCACACCGTAACCGGCTTTACTGATTTTGTACGCTATTTTTTCTGCAAGTAAATAATACGGGTCTTCTGGCTTTTTTCGTGCCGAACCAAAAATGGATACACATGGACCAATACGTCCCATATTTTCATAACCGTTTACAAACTCGGCCATAATTTTAAAAATCGCCCAGCTATCATTAGTCCGGATCTCATTCCAGTTTTTCTGTTTTAAGCGGTCTTGGATTATTTTATCCTCATCATTGTCAAAATCTTCTAATCTCATATTCGTATTGTATTATTAACTATTATTTTCAGGAGCCTTATCCAGCTATCCGCTATATTCCCGATAACAAAAACTACGGCCAATGCCTTGTTTTTCTAATTCGGGAGATACCGCTTCTATCTGGGCTAGGAATCCAAGATACTAAAGTAACTCTTTTTTCAAAAGCGGCACGGTATAGTTTAATTATTTTTAAAAGCTTCTTTCTTTTTTGAATTGCGGTACCGGCAGTAAATTAAATGGGATAGCCTTTTTATAAAAACGAATAAATAAGAAAAACCTTAAATTCGTTAATGTAAAATTCAAAAAGATGTATATATTTGATGTTATATACAAGTTATAGGCAATGCGGAGCGAAATCGAATAAAAAACATAAAAAGAATGCAGAAACAAAATAAAATTTTCCTTTCTATTTTAATAATGGTTATTGGGTTTGTCCTAAATGGTTTAGCTTGGACAGTAGCAATGGGACCAACTTTAAACACTTTAGCATTATTATTAGGTTTAAGTTTTATGTTTGGCGGATTTATATATCTAATATTAAGTATCAAAAGTTAATCTATGGAATTAAAAGAATTCATTAAACAAACTATCATTCAAATCACAGATGGTTTAGTCGAAGGTCACAAATATGTTAACGAAAATAATTTTGGAGAAGGCATAAGTGACTCAAGTGGAAAAGAAATAAACTTTGACGTTGCTGTAACTTCAAATGAAGAGGAAACAACAGGAATTGGCGGAAAAATATCGATTGCAAATGTTTTTAATATTGGAGCGAAAGAAGAAAATACGACCAAAGCGACAAATGTTAGCCGAATCCAGTTTAAAACTTATCTGCACTTGAAAATGCCGAAAAAAAAATAAGCACAGCCTATAACAACCATTCCTATGTAAAGCATCATTAAGTTATAAACAACTTTTAAGAGGGTTATATGTCGGTTATTTTTCGAGTATAAA